>DATGEV010000180.1:0-26786 GCA_035309885.1 Sphingomonas sp. | reverse complement strand
AGGCGTCGGCGTAGGCGTCGGCGTAGGCGTCGGCGTAGGCGTCGGCGTCGGCGTAGGCGTAGGCCGACTTGAGCACCTCATGCCATTCGGCACGAGGTGCAGTGTCACCTTGCAAGGCGCGGAGATGCAGCGCCTGGAGCTTCTGGTGCGCCGCCGGATCGCGCTGGGCCACAGTGGCGGCCTCGATCACGCCAGCCGTGACCACGTTGGCCTGCCAGTCATATACGACGCTGAAGGGTACCTTGCCGTCGAGACGGGCAAGCTGCTCATAGAATTGGCGGCCCCAATCCGTAGCTTCTTCGAACGGCAACCGGTCGAAGATCCACGGCACCATCTTGGCGAGCCAGCGCGGCATGATCTGGGCCGGACATTTGCTCGGGGCGTCGATCTCGTCGCCCAGAACCCCCAAGGCGCAAGCAAGGTGTCGCCCATCCTTCTCCTGGTGCCACCCGTTCTGGATGAGCCGATCCTCGGCGAGAAAAGCCTCGAAGCGGGCGAACGCCTCGCCAGCCGTCTGAACTGTCGTCAACATCCGGTGGTCTCCTTCATCTGTCGCCGCTGCGCGGCGAGACATGTTCCGATGCGCGGACTTGCCGCCTCGATCTTCATTTCAGCGCGCATGGCGCCGGCTTCCCTGAAGCGGTGGTTTGGTGAGATACCCATCGGGCCAGACGAGCTTGCCGTGGCCGTTGGGGGTGATCACCTTCACGCGATCGAGGCGGCGACCGACGACGGGGCAGCGGATCGCGCGGTGCGGAACGCCGGTGAGCCCGCTGGACCAGACCATGTCAGCGCAGGTGACGTAGACGGTCATCGCCTCGGCCGTGGCGACCTCGATCTTCATCGCGCGCAGCTCGCGGATCTGCTGATAGGTGAACGTCTGACCGTTGACCCATCCGCCGTACCAGAAGTCGGTGCTGACCTTGGACGGGGCGACGACGCGCCTGGACCGGATTTCCTGCTCAAGCTGGTCCGAGATGATGTTGCGGGGCGGCTGCCTCACGGCTTGACCTCGCCGTTCTCGCGTTCCCAAACGACCCGACCCGGCCAGGCGCGCCAGTAGCGCATAACCATCTCGCGCCCGTCGAAGCCGTATTTCCGCTGGAACGGACCCCAGCCTAGACGATCGGTCTGCTCGGTGTGGTGCGAGTCACAAAGGGGGAGCGCTGCAGCATCAGCCACCTTCGTCCCGACGCCCTTATCCCCCCACGGATCGAAGTGGCAGGCACGCACCTTGCCGCCGCATTCCTTGGTAGGCGCGAGCAGGCAGGCGCGGCCGCGCAGCCACTGGAGATAGCCAGGCGCCGACTTCTCCGGCGGACGGCCGGCGTTGCGATGACGCGGCCCGGGATTGAAGCGCGTGAGCATCAGCGCTTTCCGTGTTGGGTGACGGCGCCCGCCCCGAAGGCGCCGTCGGTGTTGCGAACCGCTTCCGGGGAGCGAGCGGTCGGGGCTGCGGGGAAGAAGACGAAGTCGAGAGGCGCCCACGCGCTCGCCTGGCCACGGCGCCGGCGGTCGGCGAGCACGGCGCGATAGTCGCGCGGCGGCTGGGCGATCGCGGGCCTCACCGGCGCGGCTCCAGGCTGTAGTAGCGCTGTGCGCCCGGGTTCATGTTGTCGGGGTCGACGGGCTCGGAGACTGGATCCTCTGCCAATTCGCCGAAGAGCTCTGGCGCGAACAGCACGACGAGCGCGCCGGCGACGAAGCTAGCGCCCAGCCACACGTCATGATGATAGAAGCCGGAGACAGCCGGACCGGACATCAGGCCCGCGATGATGGCGCAGGGAAGCCTCTTCATGCCGCCCTCCCCATCTGGGCTGCGGCATGGGCGCGCGCGGCCTTCTCCTTCGCGGCCAGATCGGCTTTGAGGTTGGCGACGCGGGTCTGCGCCCGTTTCAGGTTCTGCTCTGCGTTCTCCAGCAAATGGCGAACGGCGAGCACATCGGCATCGAGGCGGCGTTGATCCGGATCGAGGCCGACGCGGTGTACGCGGTCGGCGTGGATGACGATCGAGCGGCGCGTGCGACGCTGCAGTTCGATGCGCACCGCCTCGATGAACTTCTCGGGGTCGACATGCACGGACCGGGCCCGCGAGGCGATCCGTTCGCGCAGATCTGCAACGAGCGCGCGCTGGCGCCCCTCGGCCTGCATGTTCCGGAAGTCAGTCTTCGCGAGCTTCCGGCTCTGGACGCTCAGCTCTCCGACGAGTGAGAGCACGCTACCGACTGCGCGGTTCGCGTCTTCATCGTCGCCGAATGGCTTGTCGGTGCGCTGGTGCAGCAAGGTGATCTCCATCGGCCGGGTGGCCTGATGGAGGCAATGTGCAACGCGTGCACAACGTCGTCAACAGAAAAAGTGCATCCATTGCACACATGTGCACGACGAGGATGGGAGCTCAGACGCTGACGGCGTTTTCGTGCACGTCCAATGCAGCGCGACGCAGCACTTCCCCACCCCACTCGTTGAAGCTCATTCCGGAAAGCTCTGCGGCACGTACGACCTGGGCATGCAGAGACGGATCCACTCGCACGAACAGCCGACCGGAGTATGGCCGCTCTGGATCCTTACCGAGCCGCTTGCACGTTCGAAGATACGAATCGACGGCTTCGCGGAAGGCCTTCACGATGCCTGCCCCGCTTTCAGCGTGGAACGTCACGATGTCGTCTATCCCGGCCAGCCGCCCTGTGAGGATCATGTCCTCCGGATCGAACTCGATCGTGGCATAGTGGCCCTTGTAAGTGATCGCGCTCATGGCGTGACTCCAAGCCTCGTCAGGTAATCCCGAGCCGCCAGCACGGTGTAGCGCCGCGCCATTTGCCGGATCGGTGGCCTCTCAAAGCTGCCAATCGCGCCGCGCAACTCGAACGTGATGCGCTCACCGTCGTCGTCAACCACGGCGCAACCGATCGCCTCGAACAGATCCTCGATAGCCTCCCATTCGATGGTCGTTGGCACCGGTTCCTGAAAGATGGCCACAAGCGTTTCTCGCTCTAGTTCATCCATGTGCCAGCACAATCCGCTATCAGCGCTATCAAGCTAGCGCGATCTGCTAGCATGGCTTCGTTTCTGCTCGCCCTAATGTCAATATTTCAATAACTTTCAGCCTTGAGACCGGTGGGCGGCGGCCGGTTCAAGCCCTCTTCGGGGAAGAGATTAGGCGAAGCGGAGGGCACTAGGAAATATCCTAGACATGTAGGCTTTGAGAGAACAGAAATAGAACATGATGCAGATTCGCCCGCGAAACGATCCCGTCTTGAGCACCGAGCCGGGATGCGAGCTAGCCTGCGCACGCTGCCCCATCACATGCGCCGTGGTGGTGGGAGCGCGTGACGACCTGTGGAGAGAGGTTGAAGGCCTTCGCCGGCAAATGTCTTCTCGCCGCCCGACGGAGCTTGAGCTTGAGCGGCTTGCGCTCGCGCTAGGGCGCCTGGAAGAAGCTGAGCGAGCTGTGGTGCGAGTTCGTCAGCGATTTGCGGATGGCCCGCCGCCTCCAACATACCGACGAACATGCCAGTCAACGCTTCTGCACTAGGGAACACGACTTCGAGCGTGACGCGCTGGGTACGCTCCTCTCGGACCACGTCGCCATGCTCGAGTAGTCCCAAGCGGTAGAGAATTTCCGGCCGCGAGGCCTGGAATAACTCTGCCAGCTCATCCGCGCGGTCTTGCGAGAATGTGCCGGCTCCGTTGATGATCTTGTTGACGACCGAGCGCTCGCGCCCGGCCGCCTTCGCGATCTCCTTATCTTTGAGACCGAGCGCTTCTTTCTGCTGCTTGAACCACGCGTAATCCATGCGGCCTTTGTGCACAGCGCGCACACCTGTGTCGTGCGCAAACGATGCACAGAAACCGCTTGACGTGTGTGCATCAATTGCACATTGTTGAGCCATGAGCACGCCCCTCGACGACTACATGCAACGCAACGGCATCAAGGATGCCGAGTTCGCGCCATTGATCAAGCTCGATCGCTCGATGGTCAGCAAGATCCGTCGCGGCATCATTAAGCCGACACTCGACACGGCGGCTGAGATCGAGGTCCAAACCAGCGGCGAAGTCCCCATGCAGGCATGGACCCCGTTGGCGGAATCACCGCCCCCTTTCCAGAATCCGACCCGTCGCACCGTCGACCGGCACCCGGCGGAGGCGCATCCGTGACAATCGTAGGGGGTAATCCAGAAGGGGTAGTGCTGACGCTCGACCAGCTGGTTGAGCTGCTCACACGAGCCGTCACAGACGGCGTCGCTGCGGCGATCAAGCCGGTGGCCTCGCAGCTCGAGGCCCTCAACACCAAGCTCGGCGGCGTTCACGAAACGAAGCCTTGGGACGGCGAGAAGGTATGATCGGCGCCCTGAGCCCCCATGCCATTCCGGTCACGCTGTTCAGCGCGTCGGCCAGCGAGCGGCGCATGTTCGCGATCGCCTGCTGCGGCGGGTGCGGCAATGCGCCGGGCAGCGCGCGCGCCCGCACCTGCACCCGTTCCGACTGCGGCCTGTCCGATCGTCATCATGCAAATGGGGGTAACCTGTGAGCGTACCGGCAATCCACGGTCGTTACAGGACCGTTCCCGCTTCCCAGATGCTCGAAACGCTGGGCGCCAGTCTTGCGCGCATCAAGAAGGAGGACAATCTCACGGACGTCGATCTCGGCCGAGTGCTCGGCAAGAGCGATGACCAGGCGGGCAAGTATCGCAGCGGCGACGCGGACATGGGTGTCGTCTCACTATTGCTCGGCTGCCGCGAGTGGGATGGCCGCTTCATCAACGACGCCCTCGGCCTGTTCGGCATGAAGGTGGTGTCGATCGAATCCTCCGCTGCGACTGACCGGGACACGCTGACGGCGCTAACCGGCATCCTCAACGAGGTCGCGATCGCGCTGGCGGACGATGGCAAGATCGATGACCGCGAGCTGATGGCCATGCGGCCAGAGCTCGATGCTGCCGGCCGCGTCATCGATGCGCTGCGCGAGCGGCTTCGTCTGCGGTGTGTGGCATGACGACGTCGCCCAGCCCGCTCCTTGTCGCGTCGATCGCGATCAGCGCCGGCGCCGCCTTCTGGGGTCTGTGCGCGGTTTTGGCCGTCCGTTTCAGCGAGCCTATGGCCGCGAATGTCTGGGAGATGTTGGCATGAAGAGCTGGCGTTGGAACCCGTGGGCGGCTGTGCGCGAGGCGCGCGCGCATGCCGAGAGCCTGCAAACCAAGGTGACCGAGCTCCGCGAAGAGCGCACCGGCTTGAAGAAGGTCATCAGCGGTTACCGCGTCCGCGAGGATCGCCTGCAGCTCACCGTGAGCAATCAGGGTGAACGCATCCATTCGCTTAGCGACGAGATGGCCTCGGCATTGGCCGAACGCAACGTCGCGCAGGAGGCCCTGCTCACGCGCAAGCGTCGCCGATCGGCCGCCATTTCCAAGGGCAATAGAACCAAGGCGCTCCGTCGCCGCGGCGCGCTGGTGCCCGTCCACACACAGGAGATTCGAGCATGAGCCGTATCAATTTGGGCGACAAGGTCCGCGACCGCTTGAGCGGGTACGAGGGCATTTGCACCGCCAAGGTCGAGTATCTGACCGGCTGCGATCAGGTCGGCATCAAGATGCAGGGCCACCACGACGGCAAGACCTACGACACGCACTACTTCGACGCGCCTTTCGTCGAGATGGTCGAGGCGGGCGTTGTTTCGCCGGTCGTCCCGCGCGCGACTGATGCCGGCGCCCTGAACCCGCCGGGCCGGCGCGGCTGATAGCTTGGCGGCGAGATCGACCGCGTAACGACCTGACTTAAGACCGAGGGGGCACCTCGGGGGAGTGTAGCATGGATGTGAGCTTTGGCTCCGAAGCACAGGCTTCGGAGAGCAGTGTTGCTTTGCCTGCGAACGTCGCCCGGAATTTCCGGTCAACCGCATACGATCGCGCGGCGGATGACTGGTATGTCGAGCCCCGCTGGTGCGTCGAGATGCTAGCTGATGCGATCGACTTTTGCGGCGACTGGATCTGGGATCCGTGCTGCGGCGGCGGGACGATTCCGAGCGTCTTCACGGAACGGCGCAATCCCACGGTTGCCACGGACATAGTCGATCGCGGCTACCCCTTCTTCAGCGGCATCTGGGACGCGACCGGCGAAGGCTGCCCCAATGAGGTGCCTGTGGGCGCCCGCGTCTCGGTCGTGATGAACCCACCCTTCAAGCTGGCGGAGGACATCGCACGCCGCATGCTCCGGCTCGCCGATCGGCGCGTCGTGATGCTGCAGCAGCTCTCGTTCCTCGCCAGCGTCGGCCGGCAGGCTCTCTTCAGCGATTATCCTCCGAGTGATATCCTGATCCTGTCGAAGCGGCCTAGCATGCCGCCTGGCCACAAGATCGCCGAACTTGGCCCCAAGGCCTTCAAGGGCGGCACGACGGACTTCTGCTGGATCGTCTGGACCAAGCCCCACGACCGCGAAACGCGGGTGCGCTGGATGGCGCCTGGTGCGGTCGCATGAAGGCCGTCTGGACCTGCCGCGAGGACATCATCCTGCGCGAAAGCATCGGGGTCGGCGTGTCGCTTGCGCGCATCTGCGTCCGCCTGCCGGGCCGGAACATGAAGGCGATCCGGCACCGTGCCGAGCGACTCGGCCTGCAGGTGCCGGCGTGAGCGAGCGCGAGCCGTTCCGCTCTTGGGTAGAGGACTATGTCCGCCCGGACGACGATCAGCCGATCAACATGGAGGCGTTCCGCGTCCGTGCGGTCCAGCGCGGCTACGCTCGGCGGCTGATCTCCGGGAACGTCGGCGGGCCGCCCACCACCCGTGGCCAATCGATGCGCCAGCTCTCCGAGCGCGCCTTGGGCGCTGGTGTGCGGATGGAGATGGAGCGACGGGAGCGCGTCGCCGCTGACCCGGCCGAGCAGGCGCGGCTGTACCTCCAGCGCCGCGGCCTGGTCGTCTTCCGTGCCCATGTCGTCGACGGACCGCCAGATCGCTGGGACGTCGCAGGCCATGACCGCTGGCTGACCGACAGCGAACTGATCGCCCACGCCGAGCGCCTCGGCTTCTCCCGACCCACGACAACGAAAGGGACTGCAAATGTCTGAGCCTGCTATCGCGCTTTCGACGCGCGACTTCCGCCACGCCGTCATGCTCGCCGGGAAGGCCGTCGAGCGGCGCTCCACCATTCCCATCCTCGAAATGGTCCGTTGCCGCGCCAATGGCTCGTTTGAGGCTACCGGCACCAACTTGGACCTCACGGTGACGGCCAAGGTGGAACGCTCGGGCGAGGTTGATGCCGCGTTCATGCTGCCCGATTTCCGATCGGTGATTGGCGCGGTTGGTGCAGCAGGCGGCGCCGACATGAGCATCGATGCATCGGGCGAGCAGATGCAACTGCGCAGCGATGCATTATGCATCGGCATCAAGAGCCAACAGCATGTCGACGATTTCCCGACGGATCACGGGATCACGACCGAAACCTTCGCTGCGACGTTCAGCCACGAACAGATCCAGTCACTGCGCCGCGTCAGCGCGGCGATATCGACGGAAGAGACCCGCTACTATCTGAACGGGATCTATTTCCACCATCTGGACGGGCACACCTATCGCGCGGTGGCGACGGATGGCCATCGCCTGCACTGGCTGGACCTCCAGCTGCCCGACGCTGCCGGCGCCTTGAAGGGCGCGATCATTCCCCGCCTAGCGCTGACGGTGCTGTTCGATATTGTCGGAACACGGCCCGGGCGTGACGATCGCGGCATCGCGGTTCGCATCGGTACGCAGGCGTTGAGCAATGCGGCGCCAACCACGACGGCACCGACAGACCCGCGCGCCACCCGCGCTGACTTCACGCTGGCGTCCGGCCCGGCGCGCGTCACGCTCGCGACCAAGCTGATCGACGGCACCTTTCCCGACTACACCAGGGTCGTCCCTACCACTCCGCGCTTCTCGATGCTGTTCAAGTCGGCTGAACTGCGTCGCGCCGTCCGGGCGCTGTCGTTCGGCAGCAAGCATATTCGCGCGGTGAAGATCGTGCCGGACGCCGAGGGGGCGGTGCTGAGCGCGCAATTCCTCGACACCGGCATCGGAACATCGGTGCGCATCGAATGCACCCACAACATGCGGGGCTGGACGGGCGCGCGCCTTGGTTACCAGGGCGCCTATCTGCTGGCGCTCGTCGATGCAGCCGGCGGTGACGAGCTGCTCATCGCACCAACCGACGAGGGGATGATGGCGTCGCTCGTTCGCAACCCAGCCGACCCCGCTTGGGGCGGCGTCATCATGCCAGTTCGCGTCTGAGCGCGGTGGATCTGGGAGAGCTCGCTTGAATGCCATGACCCACCCCGCCTCGTTCAACGCGACGGCGCCCAACTGGTCGCGCGCAGAGGATGCCGTTCTTCGCGCCGCTATCGATGAGGGCAAACACATCGGCCAGATCATCCCGCTGCTGCCCCGGCGCACGCGCTATTCGATCCACCATCGGGCAAAGCGGCTAAATCTCAACCTCTTGATGAGCGAAGCTGATGCTGCACGTGAAGTGTCGGCGGAGCTGGCGAACGAGATCCTGCGCCTGTGCGGCTACATCAAGAGCGACGGCTACATCGCCTCGTACATCGGCTGCTCTCGCGAACTGGTGGGGAAGATCCGCGCGCGTCTCCCCGGCGAGCGTACCTCGGCCGGCTGCAATGACCTCGACGGCCCGCCGTTGCCTGCCCGCGAGGACATGACCGCGAAGACCGGCAGCGTGGCGCTCTACAACGCCATGGTCCGCCACTTCAGCGCCCTCGCCTCCAGCGCCGGCACCACCGCCGAAATCGCGATGCTCGCCTGCCTCTACGGCCGCGATCGCGCTGCCCGCTTCACCACACAGAAGGGAATTCGCCATGTCTGATGGCAACGTGTCGGCCGATCAGCTTCGCCTCTTCATCGAACGCATTGAGCGGCTCGAAGAAGAGAAGAAGGGGATGAATGACGACATCAAGGACGTCTACCTCGAGGCAAAATCGCAGGGCTACGACGCCAAGACGATGCGCACCATTGTCCGCCTGCGGAGGCTCGACAAGAACGCTCGTGACGAGGCGGAAGCCCTTCTCGAGGTCTACAAGGCCGCGCTGGGACTCAACTGATGAGCTCCGCGCGAACCCCCGGCGTGATCGCCAACGCGAGCCGCAAAAACGGCGCTGTTCGCGATGCACGCCGCATGGCCGCGCTGGAGCGCGCGGCTGAGATCGTCGGAGGTCAAGCGGCGCTGGCGGATGCACTTGGCATCGCCACACGGCAGCTGCGCCAGAAGATCTCCGCTGAACGACCGATCCACGACGAAGACGTGCGCCTCGCAATAGGCGCGCTTTCGGCCCGGGCTCGCCAAGCGGACGAACTCGCCGCGCGCCTGACCTCACTCATCGACGGACAGGAGAGCAACCAGTGAGCACCGCTACCATCCTCTCGACGGAGGCATCGTTCGACGCGTTCGCCTCGACCATCCGAGACCACTTCCAAGCTCAGGTTAAGGCGCATGGCCCGCTCTTCGTAGTCGATGCTGGCGACCTGAACGCCATCTATCTGGATCATTTCACCGACGAAGCCGACCGGCTGCACCATAACTGCTCGGCCTGCCGGCATTTCCTCCGCCGCTTTGGTAGCTTGGCCGTGATAGCTGCCGACGGCGAGCTCATCCCGGCGTTGTGGCCCGTCGACGGCATCGATCCCTTCTTCGCGCCGGGTGTCGCCGCGATGCGCCGAGCCGTCGCGGCGGGGAAAGTCACCGGCGTCTTCCTCAATTCGGATGCGACCTGGGGCACCCCGCGGACGGGCGAATGGACGCACTTCTCCCTGCAGTCCCCGCACATCCATCACTCGCGTGTCGAGACCGCTGGTCAAGCGATGGCCCTGAAGCGAGAGCATTTCGGGACGCTCAGCCGTGGGCTCGCCGAATTCACGCCGGAGCAGGTCGGCCAGGCGCTGACGCTTCTTCAGGCGGACGCACTCTACCGGACCGAGAAGGTTCTTGGGCCGGCCCAGTTCCTTCACGACGTCCAGACGGCTGTCGCAAACGCACAGGGCAAAGAGCGTCGCAGGAACGTCGTTTGGCGCGCTGTGGCGACGGCGCCTGCCGGCTTCTGCACACCGCGATCGAGCATGATCGGTACGCTTCTCGAGGACATCTCGGGCGGCCTCTCCTTCGAGGAGATCAAGAGCCGGTTCGCCGCGAAGATGCACCCGCTTCGCTACCAGCGCCCGCAGGCGCCGGCTTCATCGGGCAACATCGAGCAGGCTGAGGCGATCGTTGCAAAACTAGGCATCGGCAGCGCACTCCGTCGCCGTTTCGCTCGGCTAGATGAAATCGAGACTATCTGGCGACCGGCACCGTCCGCCCCGAATGCGCCAGCCGAGAGCGGCGTGTTTGGCCATCTTCGCTCGGGCGTACCGGCAAAGGACGCCGGCGATATGGGCGGCGCAACGATCGCGATCACGTGGGAGAAGTTTGCGCGCACCGTGCTCCCCATGGCGGCGGCGATCAGCGTCCGTACCGACGGCCAGATGAACCTTGCCGCGTTGGTAACCGCAGCAGATTCTGAGGCCGCGCCTATTCTGCAGTGGGACCGCGACGACCAGCGGAATCCCGTCTCATGGTATCTCTATCACGGTGGCTCCAGCGCGATCCGATGGGGGCTTCCTATCGGCGCTTGGGTCGACGTGACGGCAGTCGCGCTCAACCCGAGCATGTGGGGCGACAAGGCCTATCTCCGCCACTCAGCCAGCGCGATCTTCATCCTGGACGGCGCCGCTGATCAGGATAGCCGCAACCTGTGCCTTTTCCCGGAGATCCTCCGGTCCGAGCTTCACGGCGTTCGGCGGACGATTGAGCAATTCAACGCCAGCCGCTCGATTGAGGGTGCCGATGAGGCAAGCGCTTGCGGGCTCCTCGTGCCGGATGGTGGCCTAGGTCACCGGATTCGGGTTCGAACGAAGCTCGGCACGGTCAACTACCGCATCGATCGGTGGGACTGATGAGCGCCGCCGGTACCGTTCTCGCCTCGGATAAGGCGAGCAAGCCGTTGCGCGCGTATGCCGTGACCGAGACCTGCGAGGGTACCGGCGGCATCGTCTTCGCTCGGCACAATGTCGTCGCTCGCCGAGAGGGCGCTTGCCAATTTGGCGACGGAGATTTCCACGGTGTGGAGTGTCGTCGAGCGCCGTGGGCGGACCAGTTCGCGGCGGACGGCATCATCCCCGTATCGGCAATGATATATGCCGGGTGGCACTTCGAGTGCACCGGCTGCGGCCGTCGGATCGATCATGACCTGCCGCTCGCTTGGGAAAATGAGGTCGGCGCAGACGAACCCCTCAACGGCGCTAACCTGCGTTATGCGCGCTGGAAGCCTGATCATGTGATCGGCTCGCAGCACGGGACGGTATTCTGCCGCCAGAGCTGCAAGAACGCGCACGACAAGGAGCAGGCCGCGAGAAAGCGCTTCGGGGACCGGGCTATCGCCCGCTTCGAACGTGTCATTCTCCGGCGCCTCCCTGGATCCGTCATTGAGCACAAAGAGTATCTTCGGCCGCACGTCTATGTGACGCGCAATCGGCTGGGGCAGCTGATCGTCGAGCAGGCGATCGTGTCGTTCTCGTTTCCCGGCCAGGCCATCGGGGCGGCAGCTCTCCGGATGGACACTGAGACCCAGTGGGAGCGCGGCAAAGCAGTCAGCCGGAAGCGCAAAATCAAGTGGACCTGCTGTAACGGCGATCGCGAGGCCTTCGAGGCTTTTGCCGCGGCCACAAAACGTGCGGTGCCAGCATGATCGGCGCCTTCAGCCAGCGCTGGCTAGAGCGCCGCGCCCATCACTATCGGGTGATCCAGCTCGCCAAGAAGCAGGAAGAAGCCCTCGAGGCTCGTCGGGCCGGTCGCGCCGAGCGCAGCTGCCGGACGGCCAAGGGCTGGCCCACCCGAATCCACGAAACCTACCAGCGCGACGCGCTGATCAACCGAAGGGCTTCCTGATGCACGGTCACATATCCGGCTCCGCAGCGCCAGCCATGCTGCCACTCTCAAAGATCCGGCCAGGGGACAATCCGCGTCGGTATTTCGACCAGCTAAAGCATGGCGAGCTTGCGACCTCGATCCGTCTGCGCGGGCTGCTGCAGCCGCTGTTGCTCCGCCCTTCAGGCGATGACGACGCCCAGTTCGTTATCGTCGCCGGGGAGCGTCGGTACAAAGCTGCGCTGGAAGTGTTCGGTCCCGAAGGTGAAGTGCCGGTCGTCATCCGCGAGATGACCGACCAGGAAGCGCTGGAAGCCGCGATCGACGAGAACGATATTCGCGAAGATGCTTCGGAAACCGAGCAGGCAGACGCCGCGCTCCGCGTCCTCGCCGCATGCCAGAGCGATCGCGCGGAGGCCGCCCGTCGCCTCGGCTGGTCGGCCTCCAAGCTGGACCGCAGGCTCGCGCTCGCAGATCTCTCGGAGACGGTAAAGACCGCGCTCAACGAGCGACGCGTCAAGGTCGGTCACGCTGAGCTGCTCGCGGTCGTTCCTGCCGACAAGCAGGACAAGGCCCTCGAGACAATTCTGAGCGCTGGCCTGGACGTCGCTAAAACGCGCGAGCTTCTCATGCGTGTGACGCAGAGCCTCGCGGCTGCTGTGTTCGATAAGACGGAATGCACGACGTGCCCGTTCAACTCGGGTTCGCAGCGCGCGCTTTTCGAGACCCATGTCGATGACGGGCACTGCACCAACCCGGGCTGCTTCCAGCTGAAGACCGAGGCAATGGAGAAATCCTCGCCGCCAGCAGGCGCCGATGAGCCGGCGCCCGCCAAGGCGACCACGCCCGCGCCTTCGGCAGCTGCTGCGCCATCGAAGCCGGAGGCCAAGCCCGCGCGCGGCGCGCCCGCGGCGTCAAAGCCGAGCGTCACCACTGCGTCGGTCGCCAAGCATGTCACCGATCTCCGCGAGGCGGCGTGGCGCGGCGCGCTTATTCAGGCGGCGGAGGGCGATCCCGAGATCGCGCGCGCGTTTGAGGCGGTGCTGCGCGATACCTGGCAGGTCGATCGAACCTTCCTGTCGCGCTTCGGCAAGGACGAGCTCAAATTCATCGCCCACGAATGCGGCCTGGTCAAGCACATGGGCGAGAAGGCGTTCGCCAAGCTGCTCGCTGCTCCGAACGACAAGATCGTCGCGGGGATGCTGAACGCGACCGGGTTCAGTTGGGCCGGCCGCCTGCCGAGCGCGATGACCATCGATGGGAAGTACGGGCCGCCTGCCGAAGCCGCGTCGTCCCCCGCCACCTCGGACAAGGACTGATTCCGATGTTGATCACCAGCCTGCTCCCGCTGCTCTCACGCTATTCGCTCGGCTTCGATCTGGTCGCCGCGCCCGACGAAACGGTCACGCTGACCATCATCCCGCGCAAGGCCGCCGGGGCAAAGCACACCCCCGAAGGCGGCGAGATGCGACCGATCTCGATCACCGCGAGTGCGGCCGAGATCGATGCCGAGCTTGCGAAGGGCGAGGACGGTGCGCTCGGTCAGCTCATCATCGCGCGCAAGTCGCTCGGTGACCAGATCGCGGAACAGCGCGAGGCGGCCGAGGCGGCGAAGACCGAGACGGCTTCCAAGAAAAAGCCCGCGGCCGATGCCCCCAAGGCGACAGCCGCGCCGCCGACACCCGCCTCGTCAACGGCCGCCAAGGCCGGCGAGCCCGCCAGCCTTTGGTGAGGCGCGCCACCTGCCCCCACCACCCTTAGCCGAGAGGCCCCAATGCAAATCAATCATCTGACGCGCGTCTATCGCTACGACGGCATCGACCTTCCGGCCCCGCCACACCTTGCCGACGATCCGCAGGGCCTGCGCGCCTATCATGCGACGCTATACCCCGCGATCCTCAACGCCGAGATGGTCGACGCCGGCGTCTCCGGGGATGTCCACGTCACCGAGTACCGACGCGCGGTCGGCACCAAGGGCTGACCGTGGCGCGCGGCACCACCACGGCGATACCGGCCGCCCACCGCATGACTCTCCTCGAATGGATCGAGCACGATGATGATAGCGACGCTCCCCGCTCAACCCAGCCCGCGTGCACCGCGCAGGCTCAAGCCCTCCATGCGCGCATTGTCGCCACGCCCGACGAGCGCGGCAGCGGCAGGCACGAGCCGCTTCAGCCGCCCCGTGGTCTCCGCCTCGCGCCGCTCGGTTGATCTGGCCGGGCGGGCCGTCCGGCTGTCGCCGGACGTGCCCGTCGTCTTCGACGCGCCGCTCGCGCCACACCACAAGGTGATCGGCCGCTGGGTGGCAATGCGCGAAACGTCCGTGCGACGGAAAACGCGCACGGAGGCTCGCCGACAGATCGAGCGGGTGTTCGATGCGGCGGTGCTGGAAATCCTGGCGCCGCTCCAGCTCGCCGACCTCCGCGTCGTGCCGCTGGTCGGCGATGATATCCTCCCGCCGGCGCTCGCGTTGATCTGCGACAGCATCGGGTCTCTGGAACTCGGCTGGATCGAGAAGAGCAATGTGCTTTCGCAAACGCTGGTCGGTGCGGTCCCGCCGGTCAAATGGCGGGCGACCGCGTACAAAGCCCTTGGGGAGACGCTGAAGTCCGTGCTTCCAATATTCGGGTACGATGATCTCTTCGAGCATATCGCAGCATATTATTGGGAAGGTGAAACCGACGACGCGGCTGCGGTGAAGGCCATGCTTGAGTGGCACGGCACTGACCCCAACGAGATCGATGAAGAGATGCTGCCGTCAGCTATAAATGCGCGGCGGCCGGCTTGGATGATCGCAACCAACGCCGGGCCCCTAAAGGCCCTCCCAGCAGGCCTCCGCGATCGGATTTGCAGGCTGCGCGCAGCGCATAAGGCCATTACCAGCCTCAAGCCTGACGGCAACGCATGGCACTTCGATTTCGAAGAAATCGGCGCATACGTGTCCGATTACGAGGATTGTTCGACGCTGCCACCGCTGACGCTGGTTCCGTTCGATCATTTCGCGCGGGAGCTCGATGAAGTCGGGCGTCACGGCATGGAAACCCGCTTCATGGACATCGTGGGACTATGTCTGTTGTCTGACGCGGACAAGGTCGAGCGCTGGTTCACTTCCCTAAAGCTTGGCGTCGAACTCCTGCTCGCCGCCCAGGACCTGATCGATACCGATCCTGTCAAACCGTGAGCACTCCCATGGCCAATCATTCCACCCAGTTCGAACCTACGGCCGGCGGCCTTGTGCTGACCAATGCCATCCTGCTCTATCAGCCTGAGAAAGGCGGCGCCTACAGCCCGCAGCAGGCGGCCGGTGCGGCGTTCGCCAGCATGCACAAGGTCGAGCACAACGACGGCCAGCCGACGATTGCCGCCGGCGTGCCGTTGACGCGCGCGCACCTGCGCCAATGGAACGAGGCGCTGGGGCGCAACGTCGCCCCGGAAATCCTGCCCGGCAATGTGCTGGTGTCGCATCCCGACATGCTCGCATGGTGGGTGCCGGAGAAGGTACGTCCCTCCTATTTCGCGCTGTCGCGGCCCCCAGCTGGCCTCAAGGTGCTGACCGAGCGAACGACGCTGCCTCTTCCCTATCCCGCCCACCTGTTCATTGCGACGCGGCGCGGGCTCGGCGTCTATGCGCTCCGGGAAAACCAACGACCGACCGCAGCGACGCCTCTGCTGCACTCGCCCGTCTTGAACGTCTTCATCGACGGCGCGCTCTGCTGGGGCAACATCGCCCAGCCGAAGGCGCTGACGGTCGCGTCCATTCCCGCATACGAGCGCGCGGTGTTCGATAGCTGGTCGACGCATCCGAATCCGGGCCAGGAATTGACCGTCAGCGGTAAGGGCGGCCTCGTGCGGCTGTGGGACGAGCTCGCGGCGAAGGGCGCGAAGCGGTTTCCGGTAAAGCGCCTCAAGCCGTTCGATCCCAACGTGCGCCGGAACGCGGTCGAGCCGATCACGCTCGGTAAGCTCGTCGGGAGGGCTGCGCGATGACCGCCGTGCTTGCTGCCGATCCGACTGCTGCTGCGGTGCTCGCGACGATGCCCTGCTACCCAGTCCCGCCCAGCGGCATGTCGCCCGCAATCGACGCGCTCCGCGCCGCTCGCGCCGGCCACGGCCTCGCGATAGGCCAGGACGTGGTGATGCTCGTCCTGCGGCGGCCGTGGCTCGCGCTTGACGTCCCCGTCAGCTCGCCGATCGTCGCATACCTGCCCTACGGAAGCGCGGGCGCGCCCAAGGCCGACCTGCGCTGCGGCTTGATCCCACGTGAGCACCTGGAGCGGATACTAGATCACTTCCGGGCCGCGCTCCCTAACGAGGCAGCCGCGTTCATTATCTGGTGCGAAGAGACCGGCGAGTTCGGGGTAGAATTCCCCGCCATCGATGCCGCCACCCCGTCTCGGCTGGTCTATCGCATGCCGGCCCTCCCGCACGGCTGGCACCTGATCTGCGACATACACAGCCACGGGCGCGGCTCGGCCTTCTTCAGCGCCACCGACGACGCCGACGACGCTCACGCCACAAAGATCGCGCTCGTGATCGGTCGGCTCGACGATTCGGAGGGCCCGGTAATGGCCTCGCGCATCTGCGCGGCAGGCATGTTCCTCCCGATGCCGCGCAGCCCGTTCGCCGGAGAATCCAATGCAGCCTAACCGCCACTATCTCCCTGCGACGCTGGAGAACCGCACACTGGACGTCATGCTCGTCGGCTGCGGCGGCAATGGCGCGCAGATGCTGATGGGCCTTGCGTCGCTCGATACCGCGCTACGCGCGATCTCGTCGCGGTCGCTCCACGTCACCGTGGTGGACGACGATATCGTTACCGAGGCGAACCTGGGCCGCCAGCCCTTCTATCGCTGCGACCTCGGCAACTCGAAGGCGCACACGCTGACCGAGCGTATCAACCTCGCGCATGGCTTGAACTGGCGGGCGGTGCATGGCCGTGCACCAGCCGCGATCGGGCTCGATGGCATCGACATCCTCATCACCTGCGTCGACACCGCGGCGGCCCGACGCGCGCTGGGTGATCAAATGCCCGAGGGCCGACCATCGCCGCATTACTGGCTCGACCTAGGCAACCGTGCGACTGACGGGCAGTTCGTGATCGGTTGCCCTAGCGCAGCGGCTGGCACGAAGTGCGACCGGCTCCCGACCGTGCTCGAGCATTTCCCCGAACTAGCCGATGCGACGGTGGCTGAGGACGATACCCCATCGTGCTCGGTGGCCGAGGCGCTAGAGCGTCAATCGCTGTTCGTGAACCGCGTTGTCGCGAGCCATGCGCTTGCGCTGCTGTTCGACCTGCTGGGGCGCGGCTCGATTGGTAACGCCGGCGGATTCGTCAATCTGAAGAGCGGGCAGGTCATTCCGATCGCGCTGCCCAAACCGATCTCACCTAATCTGTTGACCGGGGTACCAGCGTGAGTGGCTTCTACCTGATGCATCGCGGCTGGCAGGACAATGCCGTGTTCCGGAACGAAGAGTTTTCGCGCCGCGACGCCTTTGTCTGGCTGATCGAGGAAGCCGCGTTCCGCCCGACCAAAATCCATGCCGGCACGGGCGAAATCATGCTCGAACGCGGCCAGCTTTCGCACTCGCTCCGGTTCATGGCGAAGGCCTGGAAATGGGACGAAGCGAAGGTGCGTCGGTTTCTTTCGTCGTTAGTGAAGTCGCAAATAATCGACGCATCAACCGACGCAGGCCAGACGGTCATAACCATTAGAAATTACGAGGTTTACCAGACGCCCGGTGGATCGCCCGACGCAGGTGACGACGCAGACGCGACGCAGCAACGACGCGGCGGCGACGCAAAGAAGAAAGAAGGGAAAGAAGTAAAGAATACCTCAGAAGCTAAAGCTTCTTCGGTACAGCGAGCCCAAACCCCGCATGCCGACCCGTTCCCTCGGCCCGATTTCGCAGATCCCCAGCACTGGGCAGACTTCCTCGCCAACCGGAAGCGCAAGAAGCTTCCGAACACCGCGACGGCCCACGCCCGGCTGCTGAGCGACATCGCGCGGCTAGCCGACGAGGAGTGGCCGCCCGGCCGGATCCTGCAACATGCCGCTGAGCGCGGCTGGGCTGGAATTTACGATCCTCGCGAAAACGGAAATCGGAATGGGCAACGACCTCACCACGAGCCCCAACAGGGCGAATTCGGCAACCCGATGGCAGCCGCCGCAGCTCGATCCCTCGCTCGCAGCGATCGTGGACGAGAACTCCCTCTGGATTGAGCGGGGTCCGCTGCCGGTGCTTACCGACGCCCAACGCAAGGCTGCCGAGCAGGCACTGGCGGTCTTCGACACGATGCCGCGCGGATCGTCGCCCGAGCACGTCGCAGCGCTCATGGGAACCGCTGCCCTCGCCTATCCAGCCGGCAAGCTGAGCGCAGCCGAAGCCGATGCGCGCCTGGCTGTCTACCAAAGCGAGCTTGCGGACATCGATTCGAGCATCCTCGGCAAGGCATTCAGCGCGGCCGTGCGTGACGGGAAATTCTTCCCTTCGATCGCCGAACTGCGCGAGCATGCGCGCCGGGTGCCGACGCCCCGACGGTTGATCGTTGAAGCCCGGCTGCGGCGCCTGCTGGCCAATCGGCCAAAAGCCGCAATCGACCTCGTCGCGCCGGGCCAGCTCAGCGCGCTTTTCCAGAACGCAACCCAGCCCCTCAAATCGCAGGAGAGCCAGCATGCGGCCTAACGCGCGGTCTCTTCCATCGCCTTGCGCAGCACCGCGTTCATCCTAGTCTGCCAGCCTGGCCCCGCGTGCTTGAAGTAATCGAGCACCTCGCTGTCAACGCGCAGCGTCACCTGCTCCTTATGCGAGCCGGATGGGCGGCCCCGCTTACGACGCACGGCTAGCGCGCGTTCGATCTCAGCCTCGCTGACATCGAAGTCGTCGGGGTCGTGCGGGTCGGCGCTAAGGCCGATGGTAGATGCGCTCTTCGCCGTCATTGCTTTTCCTTACCGAGATGAACCGGACACGAGAGCCGCGCAACACGTGGATGGCGGTCCAAAGGCGGCCCTCCACCATGCCAATCGCCTTGAACCGATCCTCGCCGTCTACCGGGCGGATGGACGTCAGAACGATGTGCATGGTGTCATCGAAAACGCGGGCACCGAATGCGAGCGAGACGCCATGCTTCGCGGTGTTGGCCTCGTCCTTGGCGCTGTCGAATTCGATTTCCATGCATTATTTGTAGCTACATTAAATAGGGTTTTCAAGAGCGAAAATGGGAGGCGCGCGCGGCGTGAAGGGGCTGGCGAGGCCGGAACGTGCCGCATACGTACCGGGCACAGAGTGGGGGTGACGATGGCCAAGTCTCGCAGACGTAGTCGCATCAGCAAGGTGCCGCCGGTGGCCAAAGAGCCGCTGGTGAACGATTTTGCCGCTGCGCACGGCCACTACGAGCAGTCCACCGTTGTCGACCTCGATGGATCGATCGGCGGCAAGCGCATGACGATGGTGAAGGTCATGCTCAATCGCGGCGGCACGGCGGTGGATCGCTGGATCGCAGGAGACCGCGCCGGCTTGTTCCAGGAGCCCCAGCAGCAGGCCATCCGCTACTGCCGCAACCTGTGGCACCGAGCCGATGGAGGCCTCAGTGCCGTCGATCTCACCGCTGATCGCGTGGACGCTCCGCTCGGCTGGTCACAACATGAAGCGCTTGTAGAGCTTTCGCGGCTCAAGGAGCGGGTCCCGCGCCCCTATTGGGACGTCTACGAGAACGTGTGCCGGTTTGATGAGGAAGCTGGCGTCGCCGGATCGAAGCTTGCCAGCAACAGCCGTTCGGCCGTCGATGCAGCGAAAACGACAGTTGCCTTCGCGGCAAGCCTGATCGCGATGTGGCGCGGGCTCTAGGCGCCCTAGAGCCCACTTCCGGTTATTGGTGCAGGGTTGCGGCCGCCGCAGGTGTTAGCGGTGCGCCGCCCGGCGCTGCCGGCGCGACTTGCACCACCGGTGCAGCCGCGAGAACCGGCGTCGGTGTTGCCGCGATCGCGAGCAAAATCGGCTCCTTGGTGTACGCCTTCCACTCGCTACCTTGGGCGGCTGCCGCACTGTGGCCTGTCACGAACGCCCCAAAAACACCGACCGCAACGACAGCGCCAACCGCGGCGCCGGTGTTGCCGTTACCCTCGATGCGATAGTGACCACTGATCGGAATGTAGCGGTCACCCACCTTCACATCGACAAGGTCGAATTCCATCTTCGCCGACTTGCCGAAGGCGCCCTTGCCCGTGCGGTATGCGATCTGCCCATGACCAGGCGTACCGCGCGGGATGACGACATAATCGCCCATCATCACGTCGCGGGAAACTGTGACATCGAATTTGTCGCCGACTTTGGTCTTCTTGGAGGTCATTCCATTGTCTAGGCTGACCCATACCTCTGTATTGCTAGGCAATGACGATCCGACGGCGGCCTTCTGGACGACGAGGACTTGAGGCGCGGATGCGCTGACAGGCTGGGTGGTGATTTGAGCGTTGGCGACTGCCGAGATGCAAAGCATCGATGCGCCGAGGATGGCGCCTACTCCCCTATACATTTATGAAACCCCCGTTTCGAACGCGCCATGATTGGCGTTGGGTGGTGAAGCCGGGATATCTCAGCAGGTCAAGCAACGTTTGGTCGGACTTGACCCGTGCGCAGCTAAGTGGCACAGAGAAGGAACAGTTATAGATGCGCCCGCAGCCGAGAGGCTCGCGGGCTTTTTCATGCCCGTGCCGCCCCGTCACACCGTCGATCCGGCTCGCATGACGTTCAGCCCGCACCTGCTTCGGGAGACATCCATGGCCGACCAGATCAACAGCGCGTCCGACGATCGGACTGCGAACAACGCTGTTCGTCACCAATACCGCGTGCTTGGTGATGCCGAGAAAGCGCAGATGCTTGCCCTCAAGGATGCTGGCGCGGCATTCCTCGCCGAGATTGAGAAAATCGGTTCCAGCCGCGAACTGTCGCTGGCCAAGACCAAGGTCGAGGAAGCTGTCTTCTGGTCGGTGAAGCACGTCACCGCCTGAACCGATTCATCGTGGGGTAGAGCAGCTCGGTAGCTCGTCGCGCTCATAACGCGAAGGTCGCAGGTTCGAATCCTGTCCCCGCAACCAATCTGGGAGGCTGTGCATGTCCACTGCGCAGCTTCCCGCCGTCGTTGTCGCCAAGCTGATCGAGATCCGTCAGGAAGTGCGCGACATCATCCCAGGCGGTCGCGACCCGGAGCGTAGCTACCACGCCAAGGATGAAGCACTGCGCGGTCTCAATAGGCTGATAGGCCGTGGTAACTAGCGACCGACCGCCGCCGACGCGCCGGCAGTCGATGGGCTACCAACCACGACCGATCGATCCGTCGGCGCCGATGCTCGCGCTCCTCGCCGATCTCAAGCGCATCGACAAATCAGGGCGCACTGTCTCGCACCGTGAATGGATCCGGCTCGCGAGGCGATGGGCGACGTGCAAGCGGTACATCGAACGGGGTGAAGTGCCGATGTCTGCGCCGCCCCGTGGCGGTAGCAGCGCCAGCTACGAGCCGCGCCGATGACCGCACGTGAATGCATCACGATCGTGGCGTTGATTTTCGCCGTTGCGATCATCTGGCTGGGCTCCGCTATCGCGGCGCTGATGGCGTGAGGCCGTCGCTAGAACGCTCGCTTTGGCGCATCCTGCACGTAGCACGTGCAGCGCTCGCCGGGGCGGCGAGCAATGCGACGGCGATCGCCATGGCCTTCATGGTGTTACGGATTCCCAATCGTTGCGCGAACGTATCGGAGGCGCGGATAGCCGGGAAGGCCTGTCTGGGCATGTCCAGGCGCGCGCCACACCCCCCCCCACCCTTTGGGTCCTTCCCGGCCGGCGTGTAATGCGGGCGGCTGAGGCCCAGAAACCGTCTAGGCACGTATTTCCGCCATACTTCTTCCTCCTTGGCCCGAAAAACGGCGGATTTCAGCCATTTCCGGCGATTTGACCAGGGAACTCGATGGAAATCGACATCAACGAGCCCACTCGGCCGCAAATCGCCGCAGTGCTCGGAATCACCAGCCGGTGGGTGGGCGAGCTCCGCGCCAAAGGCGAGATGCCGGCCGACGGCGCATCGATGCAGGAGAACATCGAGGCTTGGGTCGCTCGTCACTTGCCGAAGTCCGGCGAGGATGGAGACGAACGCCTCGACAAGGAACAGGAGCAGGCCCGTCTCGCGAAGGAGCAGGCGGACTCCAAGGCCATGGACAATGCCGAGCGCCGCAAGGAGCTCGCTTCGCTGCCCAACATGACCGGCGCGGTCATCGGGGTGATTGCCCTCGCTGTCACGCGGCTCTCCCAAGTGGCCGCCTTGGTGGCCAAGGGCGACAACAAGCTCCGCGAACGGATCGAGCTCGCGATTAACGACGCGCTCGAGGAGCTCAGCGTGACGCGGGTCGAGGCGGCCATAGGCGGGGGCATGGATGAGGAAGACGCCTCCGACGCCTCCGGAGACGAGTAGCGCATTCACCGTCACCGGGGCGGAAATTGCCGCCGCGGTCCGAGAGTGGTTCTGGGCATTCAAGCCGCGTGTTGCGCCGAAGCTCAGCGAGTTCATGCACGAGCATGCGCGAAGCGACGACGGCAACCGCATCCGGCCATTCCCGTTTCAGGCCGACATGGCCGACGCCACGATCGCGCCGGAGACCAATCAAGTCACGTGTCGGAAGAGCAGCCGCATCGGTTGGTCGACGATCATGCAATCGCGCGTCGCCTGGTGCATCAAGTATAGCCCGCGCCGGACGCTCATCTACCAGCCCACGATTGACGACGCGGAGAAGTTCAGCCGCGACGACCTGGACCCTGTCCTACAGTGGAAGATTGTCCAGTCCGTCGCGGAATTCAAACCGCGGCACGCCGACAACCAGATCCGGGCGAAGCGCTACAAAGGCGGCTGGATCCAGATCAAGGGCGCGAACAGCCCTAAGGAATTCCGACGCGTCACATCTGACGACGTGTTTCTCGAAGAGTGCGATGGCTACCCGTGGGCATCCAAGGAGGAAGGCGACCCCGCCCGCCTCGCCTTCAAGCGAAACCTGACATCGACGCGGCGCTTCAACGCCGCTGGCTCGACCCCGAAGGTCAAAGGCCACAGCCGCATCGATGCCCTGTTTGAACAGGGCTCGCAGGAATACCGGTACGTTCCCTGCCCCAACTGCGGGACGATGCAGATCCTCACGTTCGGGGATGGAACGGGGGCGGGACTTCGCTGGGAGCCGACGGTCAACCCGGTTCGTGCTTGGTACCGCTGCACCGAGGGCTGCGACATTGAAGAGGCCGACAAGGCCTGGATGGACGAGAATGGGCAGTGGCGGGCGCATAATCCCGGCGCCTTCCCGCGGCATCGGTCCTTCCACATCTGGGCCGCTTACAGTCAGCACCCCGGTGCGGCTTGGTTGGAGATCGCTCGCGAATTCATGGAGGTCCGGAAGGATCCGAACCTCCTCCGCACATTCGTCAACCAGGTGCTCGGCGAGGCTTGGGCCGAGAAGGGCGAAGCGCCCGAATGGGAGCGTCTTTACGACCGGCGGGAGATGGGGATGGCCCTCGGCACGCCTCCCGATTGGGTCGGTCTCGCAGTCGGCGCGGCAGACGTCCAGCGCGGCAGCTCGCCGCGTATTGAGTTGGATATCTGGGGCTTCGGCTCCGGCCGTCGGCGGGCACTCATTGATCACATCGTCGTCGAAGGCTCGGCTGCCGACGCCGCCACTTGGGCCAAGATGGATAAGGAGATCGCGCGGGTCTGGGTGACGCCGTCGGGTCGCGAGATCCGGTTGCACCGTGTCGGGATCGACTCCGGCGACGGCGAGAACACGCAGTTCGTCTATGCTTGGGCCCGTCGTCATCCCGGCATTGTCATGGCCCTGAAGGGCCGCGACGCGCTGGGCGTCAGCCAAGCCATTGCGGGTCCGACATGGCAGGACGTCACGATCGGCGGCAAGAAACTGCCCCGCGGCGTCAAGCTGTGGACGATCGGCACGTCGATGCTGAAGCTGGAGCTCTACGGCCAGCTGCAGTTGGAGCCGCCCCGGAGCGACGGCGAGCAGTATCCGGATGGGTATGTCTACCTGCCCGACGGGATCTCTGACGAGTGGGTCAAGCAGATCGTCGCCGAGCAGCTGATCACGGTGAACCAGCGGAACGGACGCTCGCGGCGCCAGTGGATGCAGACCCGCCCGCGCAACGAAGCACTCGACATGGCAGTCTATGCCCGGGCGATCGCCATCGCTTCCGGCGTCGATCGCTGGACGGACAAGAAATGGGACCAATTAACCGGCGCACGTTCGCGAAAGAAGCCAGTCACGGCTCGAAAGCGCGAAGGTGATGAGGTCGGTGTCCTCGACGTCCCTGACAACACACCGCCCGCGGCCGCAGCAGCGAAACCCAAAGCCCGGGCCCGGGTGAACCCGCTCACAGGCCGCGCACGCGGCTCATATCTTCGGAGGTAGCTATGGCATTCCAGCAGAGCGACCTCGACACCCTCGATGCGGCTATCGCGTCGGGAGTGCTCGAAACGCGCTTCGCCGACGGGCGCCATGTGCGGTACCAGGAAGTGGGCCAGATGATCACGGCCCGGCAGACGATCGTCGCTCAGCTTGCCGCCCAGAGGGGCGCGCTGCGCAAGCGTCTGGCACGCTACCGGAGCGGCCTCTGATGGCGGCTGGCTCACCACTCAACCGCCTGCTCCAGATGTTCCGTAAGCCCGCGGGCGATCCGGTTGCCGAGCCGAAAGCCCCCCATCGGAAGCACATCCGCCGCGGCGCCAAGGCAGAATTCGACGGCGCCAGCTTCAGCCCGCGCACACATGGCTGGAAGCGCAACGGCCGCGATGCCAATGCAGAGTTGCATCCAGCCGCCATGTACGCGTTGCGCGGCATCGCGCGAGAGCTCGTCCGCAACAATCCGTTCGCGGAGCGCGCCGTCGCCGGCATCGCCAACAACATGGTCGGCGCCGGGATCACCTTCCAGATTCGCCGCAACGGTGTCCTGGACAAGGATCTGACAGCCCTCGCGAAGAAGCACTTCGAGTCCACGGATTGCGACGCCGAAGGGCGCCATAATTTCTATGGGCTCCAACTGATCGCGGCCCGTGAGATCGTGACCGGCGGTGCCGCAGTTGCGCGGCGTCGTTGGCGGAAGAAGAAGGACGGCTTGACCGTCCCCTTCCAGATCCAGCTGCTCGAGTCCGACTACATCAACATGATGCTCTCGGCGCCGTCGGTCGGCGGCGGGGTCCGCATGCAGGGCGTCGAGCTGGATGCTATCGGGCGCCGCACGGGCTACTGGCTTTATGCCAAACACCCAGGGTCCGTGCTGCCCCTCTCGCTCGATACGTCGCTGATCCCAGCGAACGACGTCGCCCATGTGTTCCGCGCCACGCGGCCAGAAGCGGTCCACGGGCCGACCTGGTTTGCGCCCGTAATCGTGCGGATGAAGGACTTCGGCGACTACGAGGACGCTCAGCTCGTCCGGCAGAAGATCGCCTCCTGCTACACCGTCTTCAAGATCGGCGAGGACGGCAGCGACGAAGAACTTGAGGATTCCGACGAGCCGGGCCTCGAGGCGGTCGAGCCCGGAATTATCGAGACCCTCCCGCCGGGCACTGACGTAAAGTTTGCCGAGCCGCCAGGTGTCGACGGCTACGACGCCTATTCGCGCGTCTCCCTGCACGCGATCGCGGCTGGCCTCGGCGTCCCCTACGAATTGCTCACCGGCGACCTGTCCGGTGTCAACTTTTCATCGGGCCGCATGGGGTGGCTCGAATTCCAGCGGTCGATCGACAGCTGGCAATGGAACTTCTTCATCCCGCAGTTCTGTGTGCCGGCCGGCCAGTGGTTCCTCGATGCGGTCGCCATGACCGGGCAGGACGTCACCGGCTGCGAGTTCGTCTGGACACCGCCGGCGCGCGAGATGATCGACCCGGCGACCGAGGTTCCTGCGAACCGTGACGCCGTGCGCGCGGGGCAGAAGACGCCGAGCCAGGTCGTGCGCGAGCGCGGCGAGGATCCGGAGACGTTTTTCGCGGAGTTCGCGGCGGACATGAAGCGCTTCGACGACCTCGGCCTCGTGCTCGACTGCGATCCTCGCCGCGTCACCCAGGTCGGCAACTCAACCTATCCGAACCGGCCGGACCCACAACCACCGCAGCCCACCAAGAAGGCTGCCTAGGAGCCCGCAATGACCGAAATTCTGATGTATGGGGTCGTCGGCGATAGCTGGGACGGCCTCGATGCCCAGACGCTTGTGCCGATCATTAACGGCAGCAGCGATGACATCGACGTGCGCATCAACAGCGCCGGCGGCTACGTCATGGACGGCCTCGCCACTTTCAACGCGCTCCAGCGCGCGAAGGCGACTGGGCGGAAGGTCACCACGCACATCGACGGCCTCGCCGCATCGATGGCGTCGATCATCGCGATGGCCGGCAGCGAAATCATCATGGCCGACAACGCCCTGATGATGATCCACAACCCCTGGGACGTGGCCGTCGGCGACGCCGCCGAGCTCCGCGCGGCAGCCGACCAGCTCGACATGATCCGGGATCAGCTCGTCGGCATCTACGCTGCCCAGACGGGCATCGATCCCGCTGATCTCATCGCCATGCTCGATGCCGAGACTTGGATGTCCTCCCAGGTCGCGCTCGAGAAGAAATTCGTCACGTCCATCGCAGGCGCCAGCACGGCCGCCGCGCTGAACGTCAAAGCATTCGGGTTCCGCAAGGTCCCCGATAGCCCGCTCATCACCACCCTGGCGATGGCGCGGGCGCCCCGGACGGCAGCCGCCGCTCCCCAACCTCCGAAGGAGAATCCTATGCCCCCCGAGGCGACCCCGGCGGCTGTCACCCAGCCCGCG
>DATGEV010000179.1:0-4512 GCA_035309885.1 Sphingomonas sp. | reverse complement strand
GAAGATCACCCGCGCGCTCCTTTCCGTCTCGGACAAGAGCGGGCTCGCCGAACTCGGCGCCGCGCTGGCGCGTCATGGTGTCGAGCTGGTGTCGACCGGCGGGACCGCCAAGGCGCTGCGCGAGGCGGGGTTGGAGGTGCGCGACGTCTCCGATCTCACCGGCTTCCCCGAGATGATGGACGGGCGGGTCAAGACGCTGCACCCGATGGTGCATGGCGGCCTGCTCTCGGTGCGCGACGATCGCGAGCATCAGCAGGCGATGGTCGACCACGGCATCGCGCCGATCGATCTGGTGGTGGTCAACCTCTACCCCTTCGCCCAGACGGTGGCGAAGGGCGCCGAGCGCGACGAGATCATCGAGAATATCGACATCGGTGGCCCCTCGATGGTGCGCTCGGCTGCCAAGAACCATGCCTATGTCGCGATCGCCACCGATCCGGCCGACTATGCGACGATCATCGAGGAGCTCGACGCCAACGCCGGCGCCACCACGCTTGGCCTGCGCCGTCGTCTCGCGGCCAAGGCTTTCGCCGCCACGGCCGCCTATGACGCGACCATCTCCTCCTGGTTCGCCTTCGCCGATCAGGGCGAGGTCTTCCCGCAGGCACTGTCGGTTCCGCTGAGCAAGGGGACGGAGCTGCGCTATGGCGAGAATCCACATCAGCAGGCGGCGCTCTACCTGCCGGTCGGCCCCTCGGCGCGCGGCATCGCGCAGGCTGCCCAAGTGCAGGGCAAGGAGCTCAGCTACAATAATTACAACGACGCCGACGCCGCGCTCGAGCTCGTCTCCGAATTCCGCGACGGGCCGCCCACCGTCGTCATCGTCAAGCATGCCAATCCCTGCGGCGTCGCCTCGGCCGACACGCTGATCGACGCCTACAGGGAAGCCCTCGCCTGCGACAGCGTCTCGGCCTTCGGCGGCATCATCGCGGTCAACCGCCCGCTCGACGGGCCGACCGCCGAGGCGATCTCGGGCATCTTCACCGAAGTGGTGTGCGCGCCCGACGCCGATGCGGACGCCCGAGCGGTGTTCGCCAAGAAGAAGAATCTCCGCCTGCTGCTGACCGGTGAACTGCCCGATCCGGCGCGTCCGGGCCTGATGATGAAGAGCATCGCCGGCGGCATGCTCGTCCAGTCGCGCGACAATGGCCGCATCACCCGCGACATGCTCAAGGTCGTGACGGAGCGCCAGCCGACCGAGCAGGAGCTCGCCGACTGCCTGTTCGCATGGACGGTGGCCAAGCATGTGAAGTCGAACGCGATCGTCTATGCCAAGGGCGGCTCGACCGCAGGCGTCGGCGCGGGGCAGATGAACCGCCTCGAATCCGCGCGCATCGCCGCGTGGAAGGCCAGGGACGCCGCCGAGAAGGCCGGTTGGGCCGAACCGCGCACGATCGGCTCGGCGGTCGCCTCAGACGCCTTCTTCCCTTTTGCCGACGGCCTGCTGGCGGCGGTCGAGGCTGGCGCGACCGCGGTGATCCAGCCGGGCGGTTCGATCCGCGACGAGGACGTGATAGCCGCTGCCAATGAGGCGGGGCTGACGATGGTCTTCACGGGAATGCGCCACTTCCGCCACTGACGAGACGGTGCGGCTCGGGGCAGGATGCTCCGGGCCGCCGCCCTTATGCGGCCTGGGGGGTGGCGCCGGGCTTCATGCTGAACAGCAACCGATCTTCCTCGCCGAAGCCGCGATACCAGATCACCGCGCCATAGCCGGCGAGGATCAGCGGCACACCGAACACAAGCTCTATCCATTCGGGCAGCCAGGTGGCGAGCACGCCGACCGCTGCCCCGGCCGCCGCGGCGGGCACCAGCGGCCAACGCCAGCCCGAGACGCGATGATCGAGCAGCCGGTGCAGCAGCCGCGCCTTAGCGATCGACGCAACCCCCAGCATCAGCATGAGTGCGATCGCCGGGCCAGCGGCCGCCACGACGTCGTCCTTGAGATCGGACACCGGGTGGATCGCGCGGATCGCGTAGATCAGCACCACCGACAGCACAGTCTGCCCGACGATCATCGCCACCGAGATGGCGAGATTGCGCTTGGCGGCGATGTAGATCAGCGCCGCCTCGCTGACGACCGCGGTCGCAGCGATCGCCTCGGCGGCGAGTAGTACGCCGAGCGCGCCGGTGCCGCCAACGAAGCGCGGCCCGACCAGCCCCATCACCGCCTCGCCCGGGATGCCGAGCGCGAGCGCGATGCCCACCTGCGCGGCAATGATCCAGAAGCCGACCTGGCGCACCTGTCGCGCCACGGCGCCGCGATTATCTTCGGCCAGATTCTGCGTGATGACCGGGCCGAGGATGGGATCGAAGCTGGTCTTGAGCTTCTGCGGCAGCGATGCGACCTGCTGCGCCACATAGTAGATACCGACGATCGCGGGCGAGAAGAACAGGCCGAGGATGGCGATGTCGAGCCGGCGTGAGCCCCATTCGATCGCGTCGGCGCCGGCGAGCGGCAGGTTGCGGCGCATCATCTGAAAAATGCGAGAGGGCTCGGGCGCCCAGCCGCGCGGCCGGCCATAGGCGCGCAGCAGTGGCCACATCGATGCGGCGAAGGCGGCGATCGCCGACAGGGCATAAGCGAGGATCAGGCCGTCGCGCCTCGAATAGAAGGCGAACGCGAAGGCGGCGATGCTGATCGTCCAGGGCTCGATCAGCGACCGCGCCTTGACCGTCGCGCCGATGTCGCCGCGATAAGCGAGCCCGGCGAGCGCGATGTCCGATCCCGTCCAGGCGAAGACGGTCACCGGCAGCAGCCAGTCGAACCCGTTCACCTCCGAATTGGGGAAGAGTAGCACCGGCCACAGCATCAGCACGCCCGCCGCGAGGATCGACACCAGCCAGCCGACCAGCAGCCCGTCCCACACGACGTGGACATGCGGGCGACTGGTCTTGGCGAGCTGCTGGGCGAGGCCGCGCTTGAGGCCGAGCGTGGCGAGCTGGGCAGCGAACTCGACGATGATCGTCGCGTAGGCGAAGCGGCCCAGAACGTCGGCGCCATACCAGCGGCCGGCGATGAACAGGAAGGGCAGGCGCGCCGCCAGCCGCAGCAGGAAGCCGAAGAAGTTGGTTCGGCCGCCCTTGGCCAGCGCCGCGATGTCGCCGGGGCCTTTCGCCTCAACGGAAGGCATGGGGCGGCTCAATGCGCGGCTCCCCAGCTCGGGCCGGTGCCGATCTCGACGCCGAGCGGCACCGACAGACTGACGGCGGGCTCGGCGGCGCTTTCCATGACGCGCCGGATCACCACCGATGCCGCTTCGACGTCGCCTGCGGGCAGCTCGAACACCAGTTCGTCATGCACCTGGAGGAGCATGCGGACATGGCCGAGCCCGGCCTCGGCGAGCGCCGGGCCCATGCGCACCATCGCGCGCTTGATGAGATCGGCCGACGTGCCCTGGATCGGCGCATTGATCGCCTGCCGCTCGGCCGCCTGGCGCTCGCCCTGCAGTTTGCCCTTGATGCCGGGCAGCCAGGTCTTGCGGCCGAACAGCGTGACCGTGTGGCCATGCTCGCGGACAGCGGACAGCGTGTCGGCGATGTAACGGCTGACGCCGGGGAAGCGCGCGAAATAGCGATCGATGATCCGCTGTGCCTCGCCCCGGTCAACGCCAAGGCGTCCGGCCAGCCCGAACGCCGAAATGCCGTAGAGGATGGCGAAGTTGATCGTCTTGGCGCGCCCGCGCGTCTCGCGATTGACCTCGCCGAACAATTCCTGCGCGGTGAGATTGTGGATGTCGGTGCCCTGACGGAAGGCTTCGCGCAGTTCGGGCACATCGGCCATGTGCGCGGCGAGACGCAATTCGATCTGCGAATAGTCGGCCGAAAGCATCACGTTGCCGGGCGCCGCCACGAACGCGTCGCGGATGCGGCGGCCGAGCTCGGTGCGGATCGGGATGTTCTGCAGGTTGGGATCGGTCGACGAGAGTCGCCCGGTTTGCGCCACCGCCAGGCTGAAGCTGGTGTGGACGCGGCCGGTCTCGGGGTTGATCTGCTGTTGCAGCGCATCGGTATAGGTCGACTTGAGCTTGGAGAGCTGGCGCCACTCGAGCACCAGGCTCGCCACTTCGACGCCGTCGGCGGCGAGGCGTTCCATCTCGTTGACGTCGGTCGAATAGACGCCGGTCTTGCCCTTGCGCCCGCCTTTGAGGCCGAGCCGCTCGAACAGCACCTCGCCCAGCTGCTTGGGGCTGCCGATCGTGAACGGGCCACCGGCGGCAGCGTGGATCACGCCTTCGAGGCGCGCGATCTCGACGGCATAGTCGGCGGACAGGCGGGAGAGCTCGGCGCGGTCGACGAGAATGCCCGCGCGCTCCATGTCGGCGACGACAGGCACCAGCGGACGATCCACCATTTCATAGACACGCGCCGCGCCCTCGCGCGACAGGCGGGGCTTCAGGCGCTTCCAGAGGCGCAGCGTCACGTCGGCGTCCTCGGCGGCGTAATGCGTCGCCCGATCGAGGGGCACGAGATCGAAGGTCAGCTGTTTCTTGCCGGTGCCGCACACGTCCT
>DATGEV010000178.1:0-4387 GCA_035309885.1 Sphingomonas sp. | reverse complement strand
CGGTATCGCGCGCTTCGGGCAAGTCCATCGCGATCTTGATCGCACGGCGCATGACGTCGGTGGTGCGTTCGAGCGAAGTGCCCGGCGGCATCTGCACGGCGCTGATCAGATAGCCCTGATCCTGCGCGGGAATGAAGCCGGTCGGCGTTGCGCCGAAGCGCCACACCGCGAACAGGATCAGCCCGACATAGACGATGACGACCAGAACCAGCTTGCGCACCAGCCGTCCGGTCAGCCGGCCATAGCGATCGGACAGGCGATCGAAGCCATGGTTGAAGCCATTGGTGAACCGCGCCGGCCAGCCGCGCCAGCCCTTGCGAACCTCGCGCTCCTCTTCGATGCGATGCTTGAGCAGCAGCGCCGCCAGCGACGGCGACAGGGTGAGCGAGACGAACGCCGAGATCGCCGTCGCCGACACGATGGTGAGCGCGAACTGCTTGTAGAACTGGCCCGAAATGCCGGGGATGAAGGCGGTAGGGATGAACACGCCGCACAGCACGAGGCAGATCGCGATCAGCGCGCCGGACACCTCGTCCATCGTCTTGTGCGCGGCTTCGCGGGGGGTCAGCCCCTCCACCTCCATCAGGCGCTCGATATTCTCGATCACCACGATGGCGTCGTCGACGACGATACCGATCGCGAGCACGAGGCCGAACAGCGACAGGTTGTTGAGGCTGAACCCGAAGCCCGCCATGAAGCCGAAGGCGCCGACCAGCGAGATCGGGATCGCGATCAACGGCACGATCGCCGCGCGCCAGCTCTGCAGGAACAGCAGCACCACCAGCGCCACCAGGATCAGCGCGATGTAGAGCGTGTGCTCCACCTCATTGATCGATGCCGAGATATAGTCGGTCGGATGGTAACCGATGTTGTAGGCCATGCCCGGCGGGAAGCTCTTCGATGCGTCCGCCAGCGCGGCCTTCACCGTGTCCGCCGTCGCCAGCGCGTTCGAGCCGGGCAGCTGTGTCACGATCAGGACGGTCGCGTCCTGGCCGTTGAAGATGCCGTTGGTGGTGTAGTCCTGTGCGCCGAGCTCGACGCGGGCGACGTCGCGCAGGCGGGTCAGGCCGCCATCGGCACGCCGCTTGAGGATGATGTCGCCAAACTGCTCGGGCGTGGTCAGCCGGCCCAGCACCTGCACGCCGAGCTGGAAGGCGTTGCCCTTCACCCCGAACGGCGGCGAGCCGATCGATCCGGCCGCGACCTGGGCATTTTGGCCCCGGATCGCGTTGGCCACCTCGTCCACGGTCATGTCGCGCGTGGCGGCGAGATCGGGGTCGATCCAGATCCGCATCGCGAAATCGCGGCCGCCGATGAGGCGCGTGTCGCCGACGCCCTGGATACGCTTGATCCGGTCATTGACCTGAATCGTGACGTAATTGGAAATATACTGCTGCGTCAGTGACTTGTTAGGCGAATAGAAGGCGACGCCCATCAGGATGTCGGGTGAGGCCTTGCGCACCACTACACCGATCGCGCGCGTCTCGTCGGGCAGGCGCGGCTCGGCTTCCGAGACGCGATTCTGCACCAGAACCTGCGCCTCGTTGATGTCCGTGCCGAGCTTGAAGCTGATCGTGATCGTCAGCGATCCGTCGCCGATCGACGAGGAGGACATGTAGATCATGTTCTCGACGCCGTTGATCTGCTGCTCCAGCGGCACCGCGACCGTGTCGGCCATCGTCTCGGCGGTGGCGCCGGGATAGCTGGCGGTAACGGTCACGGTGGGCGGCGCGATCTCCGGATACTGGGCGACCGGCAGCGTCGGATAGGCGATGATGCCGACGATCACGATCAGGATGGAAACAACCGACGCGAAGATCGGGCGTTCGATGAAGAAATGGGGGAAGCGCATCGCCGCGCCCCTCAGCCGGCTGACGGGGTGGCGGTGGACGGCTGCGGCGCCGTGACGGTCGGCATCGATGGTGATGTGTCCGGCGAACGGGGTTTGATGACGGCTCGCTTGGCTTCGACCTTGGTGCCCGGCTGCAATTGCGCCAGCCCGTCAAGCACCACCAGATCAGTGGGGGCGATGCCGTCGCGGATCGCGCGCAGCCCCATCACCTCCGGCCCTGTCTCGACCGGGCGCGCCGCGACCGTGCCGTCACGGCCGAGTACATAGACGAGCTTGCGGGATTGATCGGCGATGATCGTCTCGTCCGGCACCAGCATGGCACGATAGGTGCCTGAACCAAGCAGGCGGGCGCGGCCGAACATGCCGGGCGTCAGGAAATGATGGGGGTTGGCCAGCACCGCATACGCGCGGATCGTGCCGGTCTGCGGATCAAGCGCGTTGTCGACGAACTGCATGTGGCCATGCCAGTTGAAGCCCGTCTCGTCGGAGAGCTTGATGTCGACCGGATTAGCCTGGGTGCGCGACGACACGCGCTGCCCCTTCTGCGCCTCGCGCTGATATTTGAGGTAGAAGCTCTCCGCCCCGTCGAAGGTGAACCAGATCGGATCGAGCGAGACGACGGTGGTGAGCAGGGTCTGCCCGTTGATCACCTGATCGCCCAGCGACACGCGCTTGTCGGACACCCGGCCCGATACCGGCGCGCGCACCGTCGTGAAGGAGTAGTTGAGGCGCGCGTTGACCGCGTTCGCCTCGGCCGCCTGCAGGCTGGCGGCGGCGGTACGCACGGCGGCCTCGTTATTCTCCAGCTCTTCCTTGCTGACCGCCTGCACCTTGACCAGCTCGGTCGAGCGTGCCGCCACCGACTTGGCGTTGATCAACGTCGCGCGCGCGCTCGCCACCTGCGCGATCGCCTGGTCCAGCGCGGCTTTGTAGGGGCGCGGATCGATGATGAAGAGCGGCTGGCCCTCTTTCACGTCCTGCCCGTTGCGGAACAGGACCTCGGTCACCACACCGGTGATGCGGGCGCGCATATCGACGCTCTGGGGTGCCTCGAACCGGCCGATATATTCGTCCCAGTCGACCACGTCGCGCACCAGCGGCGGGGCGACGGAAACATGCGGAGTCGGCGGCCCTTTCGGAGCCTGACTGCCCTTGGAACACCCGGCCAGAAGAGCGATCATGGCCAGCGCGACGGATGTGCGGATCATCCAGTTCCCCTTTACTGCGCCGCACCATAGCCAGACGAGATGCACGCGCAAGCCGAATGTAACCGATCGGTACACTAATACCGCAGTGACCGCACCGCTCCGCACACGCAACGAACCAGAGGCGGAACTTACCCTTCCTGTGCGGGTCTGCCTAGCCCATCCCCCTTTCGCTCCGGGGGTGACAGCGTTAGGCAGGCAGCGCCCCATTCTTGCTGAGGAACATGCCCGATGGCCGATGTCGATGCCCTGATGCGCAAGGCCCCCGTGATCCCCGTACTGGTGATCGACCGGCTCGAAGACGCCGCCCCGATCGCCGAGGCGCTGGTGGCGGGCGGCTTGCCGCTGCTCGAGGTGACGTTGCGTACTCCGGTGGCGCTCGATGCGATCCGCGCCATGGCAAAGGTGCCGGGCGCGATCGTCGGCGCCGGCACGGTGCTCAACGAGCGCCAGCTCCACGCCGCGCAGGACGCTGGCGCGACCTTCATCGTCTCGCCGGGCCTCACCGCGCCGCTCACCAAGGCCGCACGGGCCGCCGACATCGATTTCCTGCCGGGCGTCGCCAATGCGGCCGACATCATGACGGGTATGGACCTTGGCCTCACCCGCTTCAAATTCTTCCCGGCCGAGGCGGTTGGCGGGCTCAAGGCGCTCAAGGCCTATGCCAGCGTGTTCCGCGACGCGCGCTTCTGCCCGACCGGCGGCATCACGCTGGAGACCGCGCCCCACTGGCTCGCCGAAGAGGCGGTGCTGTGCGTCGGCGGCAGCTGGCTGGTGCCCTCGGGCCCGATCGATGCAACCGCGATCCGCGCTCGCGCCGAGGCGGCGTCGAAGCTGCGCGGCTGATCTCGCCCCCCGTTCAGGCTGAGCCTGTCGAAGCCCCGTCCTTCTTTTCGCAAGGAAAGGACGGTCCTTCGACAGGCTCAGGGCGAACGGAGATTTACGCCGCCGCGAGCGTCCGCCGCCGCCGCGCGTAGAGGAAATAGACCAGCAGCCCGAACGCGTTCCAGCCGAAGAAGCGCAGTTGCGTGCCGAGCGGCAGGTTCCAGAACAAATAGAGGCAGCCGAGGATCGCCACGGCGCCCACCAGCGGTGCCGCCGGCGTGCGGAACGCCCGGGCCCGGCCCGGCTCGCGCTTGCGCAGGATCAGCATCGACGCCCCCACCGCCACGAACGCGCACAGTGTCCCCGCATTGGCCAGCGCCGCGATCTCGGCGAGCGGCAGGAAGGCGGCGATGATCGCGACGATGATCGCGGTGCCGATCGTCACCGCCACCGGAACGCCGCTCTTGGGATGCACGCGGCCCAGGCTCTCGGGCAGCAGCCGGTC
>DATGEV010000177.1:0-5720 GCA_035309885.1 Sphingomonas sp. | reverse complement strand
CCTTGCGCCGGACTCCCGACAGATCGCTCACCTGCGCGGCGTCGGTGCGGACGATCCGATAGCGCGCCTCCTGGATATTGAGGTCGCCCTTGATCAGCCCGCCTTCTGCCTTGGAGTTGGTGACGGCGAGGCTGCCCGAGACGGTGGCGCCGACCGCGTCCGAATGGGCGAGTTGGGCATGGTCCAGCGTGGCGGTGATCGCGATCGGGAAGCCGCTGTCCGCCGCGAAGCCCACCGAGCCCGAGGCCTTGATCGTCCCCGACCCGGCCTTGCCGGAGAAGCTGTTGAGCTGGAACTCCGAACTGGTGAAGCGACCGTCCATCGCGATGCCGGTGATCGTGGTGCCGGTCGTCTCATTCTCGTAGCGGAGCTGGCTGGCGCGGATCACGCCGGTGAGCTGAGGCGCGCCGACCCGGCCGGAGAAGTCTGCGCCGATCGCCACCGAGCCGGCGACGGTCTGCCCACCGATGCCGGTCAGCGTCCACAGCACCTCGGCCGGGCCGTTGTAGCGGATCCCGCCGGAGAGCGGCGCCTGCATCAGTCCCTCCGCCCCGCCGACCGCACTGATTTTGGCCTGCACCCGACCGATGGTCGCCCCGCCGCGCCGGATCAGCGCGTTGACCGCGCCGCCGTCCGCATGGAGCGTCCCCAGCATCGCGATGTCGACCGGATCGGAGACGACCAGCGCGCCCGTCCGCGTGAAGCCGGCGATGTCGACGCGCACGTGGGCATCGGGAATGCCCGATCCGTGCAGGGTGAGGTCGACGGTGCCGGTCGCCTTGCCGCTTACTCCCAGCCAGGGCGCAAAGGCCTGGGCAATGCCGATGTCGACGCCGTTGAGCGTCGCATGCACCGCACTGGTCGCGCCATAGCGACCGGAGACATCGACGCTACCTTGCGGCAGCACGATGGAGGCGGACGCGAGCACATAGTCCGCCCCCTGCTTCGCGATCATCGCCGGGGCCGCGAGGTGGAAGGCGATGCCGTTCGCCGATCCCTTCGCGTTGACGACAATGCGGTCGGGCGCGATCGCTGCCTGCGCGGCGACGTCGAAGGGCACGCCGCTCGATCCCGATGCGGTGAGCGCGACCTGCCCATGACCGCCGGCATAGCTCAACCGCGCCCGCGCTGAGCGGAGCAGCAGCGTGCCCTGCCGCACGTCCACCAGCGCCACCGATCCGCTGATCGAGGGGCCGCCCGGCAGCATCACCAGCGATCCGCGCACCACGCCCGAGTCGATGATGATCGGCGGCGTGCCCGGCAGCTTGGCGCCGTTCGCAGTGAGGTTGACGTCCGCCTTCTGGTTGGAGCCCGCCGCCGCCAGCTGGACCTGACCCTTCAGCCCCGCCCCCGCGACGCTCAACCTCCCCGCGAACGGTCCCGCGGCCGTCTGGACGATGCTGCCATGCGCGCCGATCCCGGCGATCAGCAGTTGGTGGACATCGATCGCAAGCGGCCCCTTTGACGATCGGATCAGCAGATCGGCAGTGAACGGACCGTAATTGCTCCCGCCCTTGGCCTTGACCTGATAGCCCGCCGGCGATCCGGTCAGCACCGCTTCCAAATCGGCAAGGCCGATGCCGACGCCGGGGTGCGGCGCCTTCAGCACTACGGTCGGCTTGGCGAGCGTCCCGGTGGCGATAACATGCGCCGGGCCGTAGCTGCGCGACCAGGCATCGGCGCGGAACTGCAGCGCCCCGTTGGAGAGGTTGTAGCCACCCTCGCCCGCCGTGACGCGGAAGTCCGGTGCGGTCAGCCGGAGGTTGGAGAGACTTGCGCCGGCCTTCGGATCATAGCCGATGTCGGCAGTGATCAGCGCGTTGCCGCCGAGCTGCCCGGCCAGCGCGGCATTGGTGATCCGGCGCGTGACGACCCGGACATGCCCGTTGATGCCGAAGCCACCGCCCGGCGCCGTCACCAACCGCGCATCGGTGACAAGGCTCAACTGGCCGAGGCCGTTCACCTGATAGTCGTTCACCCGCCCCTTGAGCGCGCCGGTATAGGTGCCGCTCTTGAGGTCCACGACGAGCAGCGCGGTGGCGTCGATCCGATCCGATCGTATCCGCAGATTGTCGGAGAAGATCTGCCCGTTGGCATAGGCGATGTCGCCATCGGCGCGCAGCCCGGTGACGAGGCCACCCGCCGCCGCGTTGAGCCCCGTCACGCGCCGCGCCGAGGCATGGACCGGCACGATCACCCTGTTGGCACTGAAGCGCGCCTGCCCCTCGGCGACCAATCCCTCGACGCCGGTGGTGCCGAACACCAGCGCGTCGGCCGAGATCCGGTAGGCGATGCCCGGCCGCTGGAACACGCCGTCGAGCACCGCCGATACCACGACATTGCGGCCGGTGAGGTTCGGGGCGATCGCCCCCGGGTTTAGCAGCCGGGCGTCGAGGTGGAAGCCCTCGAACCGGCTCTTCGCGAAATCGAGCAGCCCCTGCGCCTGCGCCACGAACGCGGCGGAGGAGAGCCGCACATGCGTGTCCGCCCGGCGCTGGTCGAGCGTGGCGGTGGCGTCGATATGGACGGCGGGCGCAGTCAGGCGCGCTGCCGTCCCCGTCAGCATGATCGCGGGTCGGACATCGCCGAGCGCGCGGAAATGGCCGTTTCGACCCGCGAGCCCGATATCCATCAGCCCCTGCCCGCCCAGCGCCGCCTGTGCGCGGCCCCGCCAGAGATGCCAGTCGCCCCGACCAGCGACGGTCAACGTCAGCGGCTTGTCGAGCCGGAAATAGCTGTCGACCACGCCGCCCGCCGGAGCCTGAAGCCCCACGTCGACCAGCAGCCGGTCCTGATCGGGAACCGCATCGAGGCGGAGATGGAGCCGATCGCCCCCCGCAATGCCGGGCGCCACCAGCGCCACCGCATCGGTGACAAGCTGCGCGCGCCGGTCCGCGATCACCGCGCCGCCTTCGATGTGGAGCATGTGGCGGCGCCCCGTCACCGGCGGCTCGAGGATGAAGCGGTCGACCCGGAGGTAGCCGAGCCGCAGGTCGATATCGGGGATGGTCGGTGCGTTGGGCTCGCTCGGCACGGGTTTCAGCGCGGGGTTGCGCAGCATCCGGACCTCGCCCGCCGTCACCCGGTCGAGATCGATCTTCGAGCGGAGATAGGCGAAGGGATGCCAGTCGATCGCCACGAGTGGCGAGTTCAGGAACACGCCATTCTGGTCGCGCACCTCCAGCCCCGCCAACTCCATATGGCCGTAGATCGATCCCTCGATCCGTTTCACGCGGACATTGATGCCCGATTGCGTGGTGTAGCGCGCCAGCTGTCCGGCGATGAAGCGCTTGCCCGGCCCGGTATCGAGCCCGACGATCAGGACGGCAACCAGCGCCACCAGCACCACGAAGCCGATTGCCGCCCAGCGAGCGATCCGCACCCAAAGCGGCCGGCGCTCGACCACCACCACGGCTTCGCCTTCGGGGATCGCTTCCTCCGCCATCAGAAGGCCTGTCCGATCGAGATGTAGAGCGCGATTTTCGATTCGCCGCGCTGGCGGTTGATCGGGGTGGCGATGTCGACCCTGAGCGGCCCGAAATTGGTGTAATAGCGCCCGCCGATGCCGACGCCTTCGCGCAGGTGCGAAATGCCCGGCATCGATCCCTGCCCCAGCCGGCCGGCGTCGAGGAAGGGCACGATGCCGAAATTGCCGAAGCGGTAGCGCGCCTCGATCGCGAACTCGGTGGAGGACAGCCCGCCGGTCGGGTTGTTCTGCGCGTCCTTGGGGCCGAGCTCCTGGTATCCGAAGCCGCGCACCGATCCGCCGCCGCCGACATAGATGCGCCGTGACGGCGCGATGACGTCGAGGTTCGCCCCGACGATCGAGCTCACCAGCGCACGCCCCGCGATCACCACGGACTTCGTCACAGGCCAGTAGCCGGTGGCCTGCCCGGTCAGCCGCGCATAGCCCTTGAAGCCCTTGTGCACCGATGCCTCGGGGCTGACGCGGGCGAGCAGGCGATAGCCCTTGGCCGGGTTCAGCAGGTCGTCCGAACGGTCGTACTGGACCTGAAGGGGCAGCGCCGCGATCAGGTAGGTGCGGCGCGGGCGGTCGCCCGTGGGATCGAGCGCGGCGCCCTTTTCATTGGTGCCGATCAGCTGCGCGCCATAGCTCCACGTCCAGCGCTTCTGCCAGATCGGCGTGCTCTGGCGCGACCAGCCGATACCGACGTTGATCGTCCTGGCGCTGTAGGCGTGGTAATTGGCGTGATCGAAGCCGCCGGTAATCGTGAAGGTGCGGTCGCGCTGGCCGGCATTGGCGCGCGCGAGGCTGACATTCGCCCCCTGCTCCAGCGTGCCGCCGATCAGGCGGACGGTGAGCGCTCCTTCGGGCGGGAAGAGGTTGCGGTGGGTCCAGCTCACCTCGCCCTTGATGCCCTCGCCCGTGCCATAGCCGGCCGAGCCGGCCAGCGTGCGCCACGGCCCCTTGCGCTGGGTGACGAGCAGATCGACCACCTCGCTGCCGTCGGCCGCCTTGGTGCCGGTGTCGACCGGCTGGATCGCGACCGTCGAGAACATGCCGGTGGCAACCAGCGCCTGCCGCAGATCGTCGGTCTGGCGGCTGTCGTACAGGTCGCCGCGCTTGAAGCGCGGGAACACCGCGAGGTGCCCGGCCGAGAACAGATCCTTGCCCTTGCCCGCGGTGCGGATGCCCCCGAAGCTGGAGCGCGGCCCGGCATCGAGCGGCAGCGTATAGTCGCCGCGATGCGTGCCCTCGTCGAGCAGGATGTCGCGCTGGCCGAGCTTGGCGAAGGGATAGCCCTGCTGCGGCAGGCGGAGCGAGATCTGCGCCTCGCCACCCTCGATCGCGACGCCGCGGATCGGCTGGCCGGTCTGGAGCGGCAGCGCCGCGCGCGCGATCGCGGTCGGCTCGGGCGGGGCGCCCATGATGCTGATCTGCCCGAAGGCGTAGCGCGGACCCGGTGTCGCGCTGATCGTCGCCATGATCTCGCCGGGCCGGCCGGGCACCGGCAGCACCGTCGAGGATGCGATCCCGTCGAAATAGCCTTCGGACCGCAGGATCCGTTCCGCCAGCGCCACATCGTCGCGTGCGCGCGCGGCAACCTGCGCGCTGTTGGCGGCCTTGCGCTTGCCGCTCTCAAGCTCGGACAGGCTGCGGAACTCGTCCTCCAGCCCCACCTTGGCGAGCCCGTCGACTGTCACCGAGTAGCGGATCCGGCTCTCGTCGGCGGAGGGCACCTTGGCCTTGCTGGCATCGGGGGTCGCATCGAAACCGGCGAGCGGTGGCAGCGGCTGGGCCAGCTCGGGATCGCTAGCGGGTGGCGGCGTGGGCGTGGCTGGAACCGGCGGCGGGGCGATGCTGTCGAGCGGGGGGAGCGCCGCGTCGAAGGCGGGGTCGTGCGCCGGATCGACCGCCTGCTCCGCCTGATCGGTCGGCGGTGGTGCGACCGGCTGCGCGCGCACCGGGCAGGCAAACAGCAGCGCCGCCGCCAGAACGGCACCGCCCAGAGAGGAGATCGCAAGGGCTCCGGGCCATGGTCGGTCTATCTGCCTTGGTCGCACTGCCATCCCCTCGACCGCCGCAAAACACCCACGCACCCTCCGGCAACGCCGCATTCCCGAGGCGGGTTCCCGCGTGACGGATGGTCAGGATGCGGCGGAAGGCGCGCCTTCCCCCACCAGCTACGCCTCGTCCCGCTTGCGCTCTGCCGCGCGCCACAACAGCAGTCCGCCCGCGGCCGCCAGCGCCAGTCCGA
>DATGEV010000176.1:0-4749 GCA_035309885.1 Sphingomonas sp. | reverse complement strand
ACCTGCTTGGAAAGCTCCGCCGAGAGATCGCGCACCATGCGCGGCAGCGCGGAGAACAGACCATCGATCCGCTGCATGCGGGTGCGCGTGATCGACTCGCGCATCTCGGCGACGCAGGTGGAGAGGCGCTCGAACGCAGTGTCGACCACCGCATCACCGCCGCGATCGCGCAGCCGGCGCGAGAGTTCGTTGCGCGCCAGCACCATGTCCGACACGCCCGCCATCATCCGATCCAGCAGATCGACTGGCAGGCGGATGCTGCGCGCCGGCGCTCGCGGCGTGAAGGAGGGCAGCGCGGCGGTTGTCGTGGCAGGCGCGACGTCCTCGGCCACAACATGCTCGTCGAGCGCCAGCATCAGCGGTTCGTCGCTTTCGTCGAGCGGCTGCTCGCCGGCCGCCAGGGCTTCGACCAGCTCGCCGATCCGGTCGATGATCGCCAGAACGGCGCTCACCAGCCGGCGATCGGGCACGCGATCACCGTCGCGCACCTGCGCCAGCGCGCTTTCGGCAGCATGGCTCAGGCGTTCAAGCCGGGGCAGATCGAGGAAGCCGCAGCTCCCCTTCACCGTGTGCACGAAGCGGAAGATTGTATCGAGCCGCGCGCGATCATCCGGCGCGGCTTCCCACGCGACGATCTCGCCTGCCAGCGGCTCCAGCGTCTCGCGGGTTTCCGCAATGAATTCGGCCAGCAGTTCGTCCATCGGCTCCGGTCCACAACTATACCGGTCCGCTATCCTCCGCCTTTGGTAAAAAAGCCGTTAGCCGGCTGCGGGAAGCACAGCGCCGAGCATCAGGACACCGTCCTCCGGCTCGGAGATCATCACCGAGCCCTGCCGCTCGTTGGCGAGGTGCCACACCAGCCACGCCGCAGACGCGCGCGGGGTCAGCGCTTCCTGCGGGGTGCCGCCGGTCAGCGCGGTGCGGAGTTCGGGGTCGAGCACAATGCGCGGTCCCTCGGCACGCACCACGATTTCGGTGCTGCTCCCGCCATTTTCCACGCCGATGTCGAGCCGGCCGCCGCGCACCAGCGCGTCGCCCGCGATCAGCGCGAGGTTGAGCACAATCTTGATCGCGCCCTTGCCCAGCACCGCGTCGCCGACCATCCAGCCGACCTGGATGCGGCGATCGCCGCCGAGCAGCCCTTCGATCGCGGCGCGCACCTCGCGCGTGTCGACCGAATCACCGAAGCCGCCGGCCGCCCCGAAGGCGAGGCGGAAGAATTTGAGCTTGTTGGCAGACGCGCGCGCGCTTTCCGCCAACAGATCGAGGCAGCGGGCGCGCATCTCCGGGTCATGCTCGTCCGCCAGCAGCTCGATGCCGTTGTTGAGCGCGCCGACCGGCGAAAGCAGATCGTGGCACAGACGAGAGCAGAGCAGGCTCGCGAATTCGATGCCGTCTGCGGCCATGGTCTCAACCCTTCCTTTGCGTACTGGTGCTCGATGGCGGCCCTTGTGGCGATTGGATTTGGGGAGTGCAACCGCCAAACCCGTCATCAACGACAAGCCGCACGGGTTCGAAGGCCCCCTGCACCGCCCCGCCCGGAACCTCGCGCCAGAACGCCGCGTCGTCGCCCGCGATGATCAACCAGAGCCGCCCCGGCTGGTGCGCCGCCGCCGCATCGCGCGCCGATGGCGCCGCCGATCCGCTGGGATGCGAATGATAATGGCCGGCGATCCGGGGCCCGCCGCTCCGCTCGGCGCGGATCGCCGCAAACAGCGCGGCCAGGTCGATCTCGAAATGACGCCCGGGATCGGCAGCGGCATTGCCAGCGGGCGCGGCCGCGTCTATCCGGTCGGCGGCGCCGAACAGCAGCCCGCACACCTCGCGATCAGGTTCGGCTGCAGCGTGGGCCAGCACCGCCCCCAACGTCGCTCTTGAAATCCGGACCGACATGGCCACATCCGCTAGCGGATGTCCTCGGCAGTTTCCAACATCGAAGCGCTCGTACCGCTGGCCGCTGACGGCTGGCGGCTCGATCGCGCGCTCGCGTCCGCGCTGCCGCAGCTCTCGCGCGAGCGGCTGAAGGCGCTGATCTCGGCCGGTTCGGTCGCCGCGCAAGACGGCTCGCTGGTGCGCGATCCCGCCACCAAGGCCAGGGCCGGCGCGCTGTTCACCGTGGCGATTCCCGAGCCCCGCCCCGCGCACAACGAGGCGCAGGAGATCCCGCTCGTCATCGCCTATGAGGATGAGCATCTGATCGTGGTCGACAAGCCGGCGGGGCTGGTGGTGCATCCGGCCGCCGGCAATCTCGACGGCACGCTGGTCAACGCGCTGCTCCACCATTGCGCGGGGCAACTGTCGGGAATCGGCGGCGTGGCGCGTCCGGGCATCGTCCACCGCATCGACAAGGATACCTCCGGGCTGATCGTCGCCGCCAAGCATGATCGCGCCCACGAAGGCCTCGCCGTGCAGTTCGCCAAGCATTCGATCGACCGGCGCTACAAGGCGATCGTCGCCGGCGTGCCGCTGCGCGACGCGGGATCGGTCGATGCCCCGCTCGCGCGCTCGCCGCACGACCGCAAGAAAATGGCGATCGTCAACGCCGCCCATGCCAAGCGGGCTGTAACCCACTGGCGGGTGGAAACGAAATTGAGGGAGGCGGCACTCGTCGAGTGCCGTTTGGAAACGGGCCGGACACACCAGGTTCGTGTCCATATGGCATCAATCGGCCACCCGCTGCTCGGCGATCCGGTCTATGGCCGCGGTCCCGGAAAGCACACGAAGCTTCTGAAGGAGTTGGAATTTGCAAGACAGGCTCTGCACGCTGCCTATCTTGGATTCATCCATCCGATCACAAGCCAGCCTATCGCGCTCGAAAGCACAATTCCGCAAGATATGCAGAATCTGTTCAGCGAGCTTCGTGTATAAGGGTTGCAAGTCAGGACTGACTCTCGAGTCGGTCCAGTAGGTTCTGGGAGACATGTACATGGCCACGAACGGCAGAGTCCCCGCGACCATCCCCGCTCTCGGCGGTGAGCAAAGCCTCAACCGCTACCTGTCGGAGATCCGCCGCTTTCCTATTCTGAGCGCCGAGGAGGAGTATATGCTCGCCCGCCGCTTCCAGGAGCATGGGGACACCGAGGCAGCCAGCAAGCTCGTGACCTCGCACCTTCGCCTAGTGGCGAAGATCGCGATGGGTTATCGCGGCTATGGCCTGCCCACCTCCGAGCTGATTTCCGAAGGCAATATCGGCCTGATGCAGGGCGTGAAGAAGTTCGAGCCGGAGCGTGGCTTCCGTCTCGCGACCTACGCCATGTGGTGGATCCGCGCCTCGATCCAGGAATATATCCTGCGCTCGTGGAGCCTCGTAAAGATGGGCACCACCGCGGCCCAGAAGAAGCTGTTCTTCAACCTGCGCCGGATGAAGAGCCGCCTGGACGCCTTCGAGGAAGGCGATCTCCACCCCGAGCATCTCGCCAAGATCGCCAAGGATCTGGGCGTGACCGAGGACGAGGTCAACTCGATGAACCGGCGCATGGCGCTGGGCGGCGACTCGTCGCTCAATGCGCCGATGCGCGAGGATGGCGAGGGCCAGTGGCAGGATTGGCTGGTCGATAACGATCCGCTGCAGGACGAACGCCTCGCCGACAGCGAGGAGAAGGGCGTCCGCCACGACATGCTGGTCGAGGCAATGGAGGATCTGAACGATCGCGAGAAGCACATCCTCGCGGAACGCCGCCTGTCGGACGATCCCAAGACGCTGGAGGAACTCTCGCAGGTCTATGGCGTCAGCCGCGAGCGCGTCCGCCAGATCGAGGTGCGCGCGTTCGACAAGCTGCAGAAGGCGATGCTGCGGCTTGCTGGTGGCCGGGGACTGATTCCCGCCGCTGCTTAGGGCCGCGCCTCATCTCCGATGACGCAAGGGCGTCCGCCGACGAGGCGGGCGCCCTTCGCTTTTCAGGCAGCGGTTGTGGACGAGGCTGCTTGTCGAAACCCCTCGCTCCCCGCTAACCGGGCGGTCATGCACGCGACCTCGTCCCACCGCTCCCTTTCGCTCGGCCGCATCATCGGGTGGATCGTCAAGGCGATCCTGTGGTTCGTCGTGCTCTCCGTGCTGTGGGTGGCGCTCTATCGCTTCGTGCCGCCGCCGGTGACGGTCACCATGCTCACCAACGCGCTCGACGGGCGCGGCATCACCGAGGACTGGATGCCGATCTCGCGGATCGATCCCAACATGGCGCGCGCCGCGATCGGCGCCGAGGATTCGCGTTTCTGCCTGCACCACGGCTTCGACTTCACCGCCATCCAGAAGGCGATGGAGCATAACGAGGACAGCAAGCGCATCCGTGGCGGATCGACGATCAGCCAGCAGACCGCCAAGAATGTCTTCCTCTGGCAGGGCCGCTCCTATGTCCGCAAAGGGCTGGAGGCGTGGTTCACCGTCCTGATCGAGACGATCTGGGGCAAACGGCGGATCATGGAGATGTATCTGAACGTCGCCGAGACCGGGATCGGCACCTATGGCGTCAACGCCGGGGCGCAGCGCTATTTCCACCATGACGCCAGCCACCTGACGCCGATCGAGGCGGCGCGCATCGCGGCGGTGCTGCCGCTGCCCAAGGTGCGCGGCGCGGTTGCACCGGTGGGTTTCGTCCGCCGCTATGGCAACCGCATCGCGGGGCGCGTCGGCACCGTGCGGAGCGGCGGATACGATCACTGCCTGCGCTGAGCAGGACAGCGGCGCGGCTCCGATGATCCAGGGGCTGCGCGCCTAGCTTAAAAACCCGTTCGGGCTGAGCCTGTCGAAGC
>DATGEV010000175.1:0-11375 GCA_035309885.1 Sphingomonas sp. | reverse complement strand
AGCGGATATGCGGTGATGCGCCGCCCGGCGCCGGCGGCTATCGAAGCCGAGGACGAAGCCGTGGACGAGGAGGCGCCCGAGCGCCTGCGCCGGTTTCGCCGCGCCGATTTCCATCCCGATGCGCCGCCGCGCGCACCGATCCGCGCGCATCGCGATCTGGGCGAGCCCTTCATGGAGGTGGGGGCCTCGGGCTGGGTGCCCGAAGAGCAGGAGGCGGACCGCCTGCTTCCCGATCCGGCGATTCCGGAAGGCGATTATATCGACGTGTCCGGCGAGCCGTTTGTCGAGCCGGTAGTCGCGCCCGCAGTCGAAGTCGAGGCGGCCGACGAAGCCGTCGTGCCGATCCCGGTCGAGATCGATCCGGTGGAGGGGCCGGTGGTTGCCGAGCAGGCCGCTGCGGCGCCTGGGCCGGTTGCGGTGACGCCGCCGTCGGTTGCGCGACTTCGCCCGGTGCAGCGCGCCGAGCGTCAGAGCCTCAACGAGATGATGAACCGGCTTTCGGCAGGGTTCGAGCGTCGCGTCCGCGAGGTGGAGCGCACAGCGCCGCCGCTGCCGCCCCGCCAGCCGCCGCGCGACATGCGACCGGCGCTGCGCGAGGCGCTGGACGAGCTCAACCGGCTCGCGACACGACGCAACTGACGGGTTCGGCCTCAGGCTCCTCGATCGTCAGCGCTTCGATTGCGAGCACCGGAACGCGACCGTCGAACTGTGCCAGCACCGCGATGTCGGCGACGAAGCCGCCGCGCATCGCAGATCGATCTCGCCAAGTTCGCGGCCCAGCCCGTCGGCACGGACGGGTGCGTCGTCTCCCTCGATCGCGATCGTCAGGCGGTGCCGGGCGCCCACGAACAGCGTGCTCGCCCAGTCGCGGCTGGTCGCGCTCAGCAGCGTGCAGGGGGCTGCATGTGGCTCCAGCGCGCGCAGCAGCGCGGACCGGGGCTGATCGGCGGGGCGGCGGCTCATCGGACAACTCCTTCATGATCGTCGAGCCAGGCATGGGCGCGTGCGGCGGTTTCCGATCGCGGCTCGCGGCCGTTGCGCAGATCCCAGATGAAGCGCGGGTCGCCCACCACCTCGCCCCCGAAACGGGTCGGCGGCGTGCCGCTTTCGCCGGAGATGACGTTGGATTCGCGTGAGCAAATGCATGGAAAACCACCTCTCCCTCGGGACTCGCGACGCTATTGTGCGATCATATTTTGTTCTCACAATCATACTTGTCTAGGATTTTTCCTAGAGGTAGTTTGACGCTCATGGACGAGGGCGATCCGCGTGCCGTGCTGGAGCGGCTGATCCACGAGAGGGGCGAGGATTGCGCTTCGCTTTCCCGGCTGATCGGACGCAATCCGGCCTATGTGCAGCAGTTCATCCGGCGGGGCTCACCCCGGCGGCTGGCCGAGGCGGACCGGCAGCGGCTGGCGCGCTATTTCGGCATTCCGGAGACATGGCTAGGGGCGCCGGCCACGCCGCGCGGGGCGACGGCGCCAGCGATGCTGACCGTGCCGGTGCTCGATACCGCCGCCTCAGCCGGGCCGGGCGCGGTGGGCGAGGATCGGCTTTCGGCGGCAGGGATGGGCTTTTCGGAGGAGTGGTTGCGGCGGCTACGGCCCGGCGGTGGCCGCGAGGGGCTGTCCGTGATCCGGGTCACCGGGGATTCGATGCTGCCGACGATGGCCGATGGCGACGAGATCCTGGTCGACCGCCGCGACGCGCATGGACGGCTGCGCGATGGTATCTATGTGCTGCGTGTCGACGGGGTGCTGCTGGTCAAGCGCCTGGTGCGCGAGGGAGAGGGCTTCGCGGTGCGCAGCGACAATCCCGCGGCGGGCCCGGTGGACCTTGCGGGCGGAGTGGATGTGATCGGGCGTGTGCTGTGGGCAGGGCGCCGGCTCTAGGCGCCGGTCTCAGGGGCGATCGCGTCGATGCTCGACCCACCACAGGCCAAGCGTGAGGGTAATGCCTGCGCCGATGCCTACCAGCACACCCACGGTCGGTTCGCCCCGGGCCGTGCCGATCACGGCTCCGGCGAGGATCGACAGGGCAAGGAGGACGCCGCCGGCACGGGGGGCAGAAGGTTCGGACATACACCTCCCCTGCCATGATCGAGGCGCCCGCGCCAGCGCGTCGTCGTGGTGGTGAGGGCGTTTACCTTTTCCCTGCGCGGGCTCTTAACGCTGGCGGGCGCATAGGCGCCGTTCGCCTGCTGATCCGGGGGATGACTTGCGGGACCAAATGCATTTCATCGTCGATCGCCAAGCCTATGAGGGCGCCAACGCCCTGATCGAAAGCTTTGGTGAGCGCGCGCTGGCGGAGGCTTCAATCCGCGCCGAACATAGCCGCGAACGGGGCAACCATATCCACTACGCCCATTGGTGCCGGATCGGGCGGACGATCTTGATGCTGGGCGATCCCGGTCGGGGCAGTTCGGTACACTGACGGGCTGATCCGGCCGACCGTTTCGGCGGAACGGGCAAAGCGCGGATCGTGGCTGGCGGAGGCGGGATGGGCGCGCTAGGGTCGTGACCATGTTGCCTGCCGTCGGGCGGTGCCGCGCCCGTAGCGCTTGCGCCGTGATCGTCCTCGTCGCCTGTCCCGCCGCGGCCTATGGGCAGGAGGCGCCGGTGGCGGCCGGATCGCAGACCACCGCAGCCCAGCCGGCTCCGCCGCCCGCCGCTCCGTTTGGGAGCCAGACACTCGATCCCAATTCGCCGATGGCGCCGCTGCCCGATCTGGGGGTCGATTGGCCCGATCTCGCCAAGCCAGACGCGCCGCTCGGGCTGTTGCCGGCAGACCAGATCTCCCCCGGGCCGCCGATCCTGATGCTGCCTCCGCCGGTGATCGAGGCCAAGCCGGGTGATACGAAAACCAAGACGACAGAGGCGTCGGGTGAGCGCCGTTACGCGCTCACCATCGAGGGGCTGGAGAATGTGGAGGCGCTTGGCCTGCGCGAGCGTTTCGATGGGCTTTCCTCTCTGCGGCAGGGGGAGGGGTCGGTCGCCAACGTCGCGCAGATCGATCGCCGCGCGCGTGAAGATGCGGGTCTGCTCGGTGATCTGCTGCGCGCCTATGGCTATTACGACGCCGAGGTTGATGCGCGTGTCGGTGGCGTCGCCGGGCCGAGCGCCGGCGGCCAGCCGCGACTGGCAGTGACGCTGGCGGTGACGCCGGGGCCCGCCTACATCTTCCACAGCGTCGCCCTCTCCGGCCTCGCGGCCACCGGGCACGACGAGGCGGCGCTGGTGCGCGCGTTCGGCGTCAAAACCGGCGATCCGGTCAACGCCGACAAGGTGACAGCCGGCGTCGCCGCGTTGCAGGCGACGCTTGGTGAACGCGGCTATCCTTTCGCGAAGGTCGGCGATCCTGACATCAGCGTCGATCACGACACGCATCTGGCGACTCTTGCGCTCTCCGTCGATCCGGGCCGGCAGATGCGCTTCGGCGCCTATCGCCTGACCGGGGGCAAGCATGTGTTCGGGTTGGCGCATGTCACCCGCGTCGCCCGCATGAAGCCGGGCGAGCGCTATGATGCGACCCGCCTCGACGATCTGCGCCGCGCGCTGATCCAGACGGGCCTTGTTTCGGTGGTGCAGCTCACCCCTGTGCGTACCAGCGATCCGAACGTGGTCGACGTCGACGTCCGGATCGAGCCGGCACCGCCGCGCACCATCGCCGCGCAGCTCGGCTATGGCACCGGCGAAGGCGCCAGCATCGAGGTGAGTTGGCAGCACCGCAACCTGCTGCCGCCCGAGGGCGCCGTCACCTTCCGCGGGCTGCTCGGCACGCAGGAGCAGCTGCTTTCCGCCCAGCTTCGCCGGGGCAATTTTCGCAGCCGCGACCAAGTGCTGACCGGGCAGGTCGCCGTCGACCACCAGAACCGCCCCGCCTATGACGCCAAGACGTTGACGCTGGCGGCGGGGATGGAAAAGCAGACCAACATCATCTGGCAGAAGAAGTGGACATGGTCCTACGGCGGCGAGCTGATCGCGTCGGACGAGCGCGACGTGATCGCTGCCACCGGTCAGCCGCGTCGGCGTACCTATTTCATCACCGCCGCGCCGCTGAGCCTGGCCTATGACGGCACCGACGATCTGTTGAACCCGACGCGCGGCTGGCGACTTTCGACGCATGTCTCGCCCGAAGTGTCGCTGCAGGGGTCGCCGTTCACCTATGTCCGCATCCAGCTCGATGGATCGGCCTACCAGCCGGTGAGCGATCGCGTGGTGCTGGCAGGGCGGCTGCGCTTCGGCTCAATCCAGGGATCGAGCAGCGACCGCATCGCGCCGACGCGGCGCTTCTATTCGGGCGGCGGCGGATCGGTGCGCGGCTTCGGCTATCAGAAGATCGGCCCACGCGACGTCGACAATGATCCGATCGGGGGCGCCAGCCTGGCCGAGTTCGCGCTGGAGGCGCGCATCCGCATTGGCAATTTCGGGATCGTGCCGTTCCTCGACGGTGGCAATCTCTACGAGCAGTCGCTGCCGCGCTTCACCGGCTTCCGCTACGGCACAGGCCTCGGTTTCCGTTATTATACCAGCTTCGGCCCAGTCCGAGTCGATGTCGGTACCCCGATCAACCGTCAGCCGGGCGACAGCCGTGTGGCCGTCTATGTCTCGCTGGGGCAGGCTTTCTGATGATGGACGCCGCCACTTCCGATGCCGCCACTGCCCCGGCCCCGGCGCCGCCGCGCCGGCGCGTGCACTGGTCGCTGCGGTGGCTGGGCGGGATCGTGGCGGGGCTGCTGCTGCTCGTGGCGGTGGTGGTGTTCGGCGTCGATACCGATGCCGGCCATCGCTTCATCGTCGACCGGGTCGGCGAACTCAGGCCGGCGAGCGGGCTACGCATCCATATCGGGCGGATCGACGGGTCGATCTGGCGCCACACGCGCATCCGGGATCTGCGCCTGTCCGATCCGCAGGGCACCTTCCTCGAGGCGCGGACCGTCGAGCTCGACTGGCGGCCGGGGCGCTGGCTTGCCCATCGTCTGCATGTCGATCGGCTCTCCTCTGATCTGGTGACGCTGCGGCGGCTTCCCAAGCTGCGCCCGGGCAAGCCCGGCGCGCCGATCATTCCCGGTTATCGCATCCATATCGGCGCGCTGGACCTTCGGCTGCGCCTCGAACCCGGCGTGGCGGGGCCGGAGAGCCGGCTGGTGCACCTCGTCGGCCAGGCCGACACTGGCCGCGGTCGGGCGGTGATCGGGGTGCGGGCGCGCTCCAGCGCGGGCGACCGGCTGGTGCTGGCGCTCGACACCGAGCCTGATCGCGACGTCTTCGATCTCGATGCGCGGCTGCTGTCGCCGGCTGACGGTGTGGTGCCGGGGTTGTTTGGGGCGCGGCGCCCGGTGGCGATGCTGATCGACGGCACCGGGCGCTGGACGGGCTGGCATGGCCGCGCGCGACTGAACGTCTCCGGCCAGCGCATCGCCGACCTCGCGCTCACTGAAGCGCATGATCATTATGCGTTGTCCGGCCGGATCCGCCCGGAGACGATCACCCACGGCAAGCTCCAGCGGCTGACCCGCCCGCTGATCCAGGTGACGGGCGGGGCGCACTACAAGGATCGTCGGATCGACGGGACGTTGAAGCTCGCTTCGGCGGCGCTGGCGCTCGCCGCCAAGGGCGAGATCGATCTGGCGCATGGCGCCTTCGATCCGCTGATGGTCGATCTCGCGCTGCTCAAGCCGCCGGCGCTGTTCCCCAACATGACTGGCCGCGAGATCCGGTTGCACAGCGAATTCCGCGGCGCGTTCGGCACCGCAGCCTATCGCTACGCTGCAAGCTCGCCCCATTTCGCCTTTGACGACAATGGGTTTGAGGATGTGCGGGCGGAAGGCGCCGGGCATCTCGGCGGCAAGGATCTGACGTTGCCGATCCGCTTCTCCGCGCGCCGGGTGACGGGGGTGGGCGATGTCGCAGGCGGGATCCTCGCCAATCTGTCGGTGCAGGGGACGCTGCACGTCACGACCAAGCTGCTCACCGGCGAAGGGCTGGCGCTCAGATCCGACAAGCTGAGCGGCAAGCTGGCGCTGCTCGTCGATCTCGACACCGGCCGCTATGCGGTGGACCTGTCGGGCGGGCTGCAGCGCTATCTGATCCCCGGCCTTGGGATCGTCGACGTGCTGACCGAGCTCAAGGTCGTGCCCGGTCCCGGCGATCATGGCACGCTGGTGCAGGGGCGTGGCCGGGCCTGGGTGCGGCGGTTCGACAATGTCTTCCTGCGGTCGCTCGCGGGCGGGTTGCCGGTGCTCGACACGCAGCTCACCCGCACGCCGGACGGGATTGTCCACTTCGCCGGGCTCAAGCTCACCGCCCCGTCGATCAGCATTACCGGCAGCGGGCTGCGCCAGCGCGACGGCCGCTTCCAGTTCAACGGGCAGGGCACGCAGGCGGTTTACGGACCCTTCAAGCTCGCGCTCGACGGGCCGATCGATCATCCGAAGATCGGGCTGCTGCTCGATCACCCGGTCGATGCGCTGGGGCTGCAGGCGGTGAAGCTCGATCTCGATCCGATCGAAGGCGGTTTCACGATGACGGCGGCGGGCGGATCGACGCTCGGCGCCTTCACCGGCAGCGGCGCGATCCTGACTCCGCCCGGCGCGCCGACGGTGGTTCGTGTCGATGCGCTCAACGTCAGCGGTACCAAGGCGAGCGGCCAACTCCGATCCGATCCGGGCGGCTTCACCGGACAGCTCGCGCTGGCCGGCGGCGGGCTGTCCGGCACGCTCGACTTCGCGCCGGTGGGCGGCAACCAGCATATCGCCGCACACATCGCCGCCGATCATGCGACGCTGGCCGGGGATTTTGGGGCCAGCGTGCAGCGCGGGCATGTCGATGCCGAGCTGCTGCTCGATCCCGCCGGCACGCATGTCGATGCGACCGTGGCAGCACAGGGCCTGCAGCGCGGACCGCTCTCGCTGGCGCGGCTCGCGGCGAACGCCAAGCTGGTGGGTGGCCAGGGTGAGCTCAGAGCCTCGATCTCCGGCTCTCGCGGGCGGGCCTTCGCCTTCCAGACCGACACGACCATTGCTGCGGACCGCTTTACAGTGCGAGGGCAGGGGCAGGTCGACGGGCATCCGGTCAGCCTCGCGACGGCGGCCGAGCTTCGCCATGTCGGCGACCAGTGGATTCTGAGCCCCACCAGCCTCTCCTTCGCGGGCGGCAACGCCACTGTCGCGGGGCGTTTCGGTGCGCAGACGACTGCGTTTGAGGCAAGCCTCGACGCAATGCCGCTTTCGGTGCTCGACATCTTCAAGCCGGGGCTGGGGCTGAGCGGTGCCGCGACCGGGCGGATGAACTATGCCCAGGCCGCCCCTGGCGCGCTCCCCTCCGGTCGCGCCGACCTGCGCATCCGGGGCTTGAGCCGCGCGGGGCTGGTGCTGTCGTCCAAGCCGGTCGATCTGGGCGTCACGGCAGTGATGGGCGACGGCAAGGTCGCTGCGCGGGCGGTGGCGGCGAACGGCGAAACGGTGATCGGCCGCGCGCAGGCCCGGCTCGGCCCGATCGGCGGGGGCGGCAGCGTGGCCGACCGTCTGCTGGCAGCGCCGCTGTTTGCGCAGCTCCGCTACAACGGTCCGATCGACACGCTGTGGCGACTGTCGGGGATCGAGACCATAGACCTGTCGGGGCCCGTCGCGATTGGCGCGGACATCGGGGGCACGATGCACGATCCAGTGATCCGCGGATCGCTGGTGACTTCCGCCGCGCGGATCGAGAGCGCTACCACCGGCACCATCATCGAGGGCATCCACGCCCACGGCCGTTTTGACGGATCGCGCCTGCTGATCGACCAGTTCGCGGGATCGACCAAGGACAGTGGCAGCCTCACCGGCCATGCCAGCTTCGACTTCGCCGGCGCACATGGCCTCGGCATGGATATCGCGCTGGATGCAAAGCATGCCGTGCTGCTTGCCCGCGACGACATCGGCGCGACGGTGACGGGGCCGCTCACCATCATATCGGACGGACGCGGTGGCACGATCGCGGGCAATGTTCGGCTCGACAAGTCGAGCTATCGGTTCGGCAAGGCTTCCGCGCAGGCGGTGCCGCGTCTCGCCGTGCACGAGCTCAACCGGCCCGACGAGGACGAGGGCGGCGGCCCGGCGCCATCGCCCTGGTCACTCGATCTCACCACCGACGCGCATAACCAGCTGTTCGTGCGCGGGCTGGGGCTGGACAGCGAATGGCGGGCCAAGCTGGTCCTCAAGGGGCGGCTGGACGATCCCGTGATCTCGGGTCGCGCCGATCTGGTGCGCGGCAATTACGAGTTCGCGGGCCGACGCTTCGACCTCGATCGCGGGATCATCCGCTTCACCGGCTCGCAGCCGGTCGATCCGGCGCTGGATATCGTCGCCAACGCCAGCATTCAGGGGGTCAACGCCTCGATCCACGTCTCGGGCACCGGCACCAAGCCCGACATCGCCTTCACCAGCGTGCCTGCGCTGCCCGAGGATGAGTTGCTCTCGCGGCTGCTGTTTGGCACGTCGATCGCCAACCTGTCCGCACCCGAAGCGCTTCAGCTGGCCGGCGCGGTGGCGGCGCTGCGCAATGGTAACGGCAAGGGCATCGGCCTCGATCCGATCAACGCGATCCGCCGCGTGGCGGGGCTCGACCGGCTACGCATCGAGGCTGCCGACGTCACGACCGGGCAGAAGACGTCGATCGCGGCAGGCAAATATATCGGCAAGCGCACCTATGTGGAGCTCGTCACCGATGGTCAGGGCTATTCGGCGACGCGCGTCGAATTCCAGGTGACGCGCTGGCTGTCGCTGCTCTCGACGATCTCGACGATCGGCCGGCAGAGCGCCAACGTCCGGATCTCAAAGGATTATTGAGGGCAGAGGCGTGCGGACGGGCTGCGCTGCGCCAGGGCACGGATCAGGTCGCGGAGCGCCGGCAGTGCCATCACCAGGCCGATCGGGAGCAGCGGCGCCATCAACAGCCCCCAGTAGAAATTCTCCGGCCGTCCGATCAGCAGGAAGGCGCCGAGCCAGCCGACAAGCGTCAGGCCGAAGCGCGCGGCATAGCGGCTTGGCCACGCCGCCCAGCCGAGCAGCGCGATCGGCAGCAGGATGGCGGTGACCGGCGTTGGCACGGTGGCGAGCAGCGAGGTGCCACGCACCAGCGCCAGATCGAAACGCCAGCCACCCATCCGCGACCAGCCCGGCGATGCCCGGTCGGTCGCCTGCAGCAGGGCGCCGACGGCATGGGCATGGGTGAAAAGCGCGATCCCGAGGAGGAGGATCGCCCCCGACCACGCCAGCGCCTCGCGGGGACGGCGTTCCAGCACGGCCAGCGCCGTCATCGCGACCAGATAGGGCAGCGCCAGCTCGCGCAGCAGCACTGCTGCCAGGCCGAAGGCGACGCTCAGGGCCCAGCGCTTCTCGCTCCAGCAGGCCAGCGACAGCGCGATGAGCAGGCCGGCCCAAAGCTCGTGCCAGATCGCCAGCAGCGACTGGGACAACATAGCGGCCGTCGTCACCACGAGCAGCGCGGCACAGGCCGACAGCCAGTCGGACCGGATCAGCTTGCGCAGCCGCAGGATGGTCATTCCGACGCTGATCGCGGCGAGCAGCGTTTCGATTATCGCCACGCGGGCCGGGCCGCCGGCGAGCGTGGTGATCCAGGCGAGCGTCGGCATGCGCACGGTGACGAACGGGCGCAGCGGATAGCCCCGCGCGCGCTGCTCGGCCGCCGCCGCCTGATAATAGCCCTCGCCGTGCAGCATGCGTATGTCGATGGCGCGATAGAGATCGACGTCGCCCATGCCCAGCGCAGTCGGCGGGCGCGTCGAATGATCCTCGCCCAGGCTGAGGCCCAGGCCGATGAGGAGAAGCAGCGCGAGCAGGATGGCGATCGCGGGCGTGCGGCCGAGCGCCGCGATCCGCGTCTGGCTTGTGGTCATCGGCGCCAAGTCAGCAGCGAGGAGGCTCCGAAATTCCAGCTCGCGCCGATCAGCGCGCCGGCGATGCCCGCAACCCACCACAGCTGGTGCGCGCCGTTGATCCATGCGCCAACACCGATATTGGCGAGCGCGCCGACCGAGCAGACCGCATAGAAGCTGATGAGGCCGGTGACGAAGCGGATGCCCTTCAGTCGCTTGTCCCGATAGGTCAGCCAATTGTTGAGCAAGAAGTTGAAGGTCATCGCGACCATCACCGCGGCGATCTGCGCGGCGTCGAACGAGGCGCCGAGCGACAGCATCGCGCCCAGCGTCACCAGATGCGGCACGAGGCCCAGTGCGCCAATCGCCAGGAACAGCACGAGGCGCAGTGGCAGATAGCGCCCGATCGTCTTATCGATCAGCAGCAGGCCGTAGTCGATCACCGTGCGCGCATCGAGCTTGCTCTCGCCTGCCTGCCGCAGGCGGAACTGGTATGGCAGCTCGACGACCTTCAGCGCGCGCGGCGAGGAAGCGAGAATATCGAGAAGGATCTTGAAGCCGCCGCCGGACAGGCGGGGCAGGGCGGCGGTCAGCGCCTCGCGGGTGACCATGAAGAAGCCGCTCATCGGATCGCTGATCGCGGTGCCGGTCAGCATCTTGGCGCTGCGCGTCGCCCAGCGGCTGGCGGCCTGGCGCCGCGCGCTCCAGTCGCCCATGCCGCCCTCGGGCAGATAGCGCGATGCGACCGCGAGGTCGGCTCCGTCGGACAGTGCGCGATACAGTGCGGGCAGCAGGCGCTCGTCATGTTGGAGGTCGCCGTCGATCACCGCGAGCGTGGGGGCTGAGGTGGCCAGCATGCCCTCGATCACGGCCGAGGCGAGCCCGCGCCGGCCGATCCGTTGGAGCACGCGCACACGGATGTTGGTCTGGCCGATCGCACGGACGAGATCGGCGGTGCCATCGGTGGAGTTGTCGTCGACGAAGATCGCTTCCCAGGCCAGATCGCCCAGCGCCGAGTCGAGCAGCGCGAGCAGTGGGCGGACATTGGCCGCCTCGTTCATCACCGGGATGATCACCGCCAGCGCGAGCGGCGCGGTAGTGTCGGGCGAGCGATGGTCGCTGGCAATCGCGGTATGAAGCATCCGGTCCCTCCCCCGGCTGATCCATGCCGGGCCGGATGATCATGGCCTCGCCATGGTTAAGGAAGGGTGGGGATCGCATGGCAGAGCGCCCGGAGGTTTCCCCCCGGGCGCCTGCTCCCGTCCGATCCGGTGCGGGATCAGCTCGAATAATACATGTCGTATTCGACCGGCGACGGGGTCATTTCCCAGCGCGCGACGTCGGCCCACTTGATCTCGGCATAGGCGTCGATCTGGTCCTTGGAGAACACGCCGCCCTTGAGCAGGAAGGCGTGATCGGCCTCCAGGCTCTCCAGCGCCTCGCGGAGCGAGCCGCAGACGGTGGGGACGTTGGCGAGCTCCTCGGCCGGCAGATCGTAG
>DATGEV010000174.1:0-14306 GCA_035309885.1 Sphingomonas sp. | reverse complement strand
CCGACTTGAACAGTGTCTTCTAAAAAGAGATGTGATCTCAATGTGATACGCGCGCCACAGCGCGTGTTTGCACTACATTTTGAGGGTTTGGCGCGGGTCAGGCGGGCTGTTCGCTCCAGCTCTTGCTGAGAGCGATGCCCGCGGCCTGGAAGACCGAACCGACCTGGCCGGTGACATGGGTTCTGGCCGTGATGCGCTTGCCATCCTTCTCGACAGTCGCTTCCTGGAGGCGATCGAGGTCGCGCAGGAGCGGTTGGCATTCGGGCTTGAGATCTCTGGCCAGGCACAACCGCAGCAGTTCCTTGCTGAGCGTGAGCGCCAGGAAGGAACAGAAGACATGGCCGCGGATGGCGGCATCGCTGGAATGGAAGATGGGCCGCGTGTCGAAGGTTGCCTTGGCGGCGTGGAACAGGGTTTCGACCTGAAGCAGGTCGCGATAGCGCAAAACCGCCTGGAGCGGCGTGACCTTGGCATTGGTGCGCAGCACGGTGATGCCGTCGAAGCGGGCTTCGTTGGCGAGCTTGCCGGCATCGATCGAGAAGCTCTTGCCGCTGGTCTTGAGGTAGCGCCGATAGGCTGAATTGCCGACCAGCGCCTTGTCGCCTTTCTTCAGTTGCGCTTCGAGGTCCGTGACGATCGCCTGGCGATCGGCCCGGTCCTTCTCGGCTTCGGCGTCGTTGCGGCTGACGATGTAGCGGTCTTTGCCGACCCGGACCTCCTTGACCCACAATTGGGTCTCGCCGCGCTGGCGATCCAGGACGAGCGGGGCCATCGGTGCGCTGTCCTCCAGGACCAGGTCGCGAATGACCTTGCTGCTGCGCTCGCGCGCACCCAGGATATATTCCAGACCTTGGCCTTCGAGCGCGGCGATGGTCGCTGCCGAGATCATGCCCCGGCCGGCGACAACACAGGCGCGGGTAATGCCGAACCGATCGCGCAGTCGATCGACCACCGGCAATAGCACGCCGGCATCGGCGGTATTGCCGGGAACCATCTCGGTGCAGATCGGCCGTCCCTCGGTGTCGATGACAAGCGCGAGGATCATCTGCGCGAGATCGGGGCGATAGTCCTTGGAGTGACCGCGTCGACCCAGCGTCTCGCCACCTTTGCCGTAGAAGGAGAGCGATGTCGTATCCATGAAGACGAGGCTCAGATCGGTGAACAGGTCGCGCCGCCGATCGAACAGCTTCTCCTCGATCACCTCCTTGACGCAGCGCGATCGCCTGATGCTATCGGTCGCCGGCGAACACATCGTCGGCGACCTCTGGAATGTTTGCGGGAGGAATTTTGAAGATGGCCCGACGGTAGACCGACGCCCCGACAGCCTGCGCTGAGAAATGGCACCTCGATGCCGAGCTCTTTATGAGGCCTGGGGCGTGCGGCTCTCCATCTTGGCAACGGCTCTGCCGCTATGCCGCATACGTTGATGCAGACCGATCAGCGACCATCGAATAAAGACCCTTGCGGACGGGGCGGGCCATACGTTCTCAGATTCAATCCGCCATTCAGAGTATGGCGTTTTTCTACCCTCCGTGGTGTCAACTTTGTCAACTTCGCACGCTCACTCCGCCTCCAGCCAGAGCAGCAGCAGGAAGAACAGCAGCGAGGTGATGCCGGTCATGCCGATCAACATCACCATCCGCCACAGCGCGCCGAAGCGGCCGAGCGTGTACGCCCCCTTCAACTGCTTGTAGATGTGGATCGGCGGCACGATCAGGAGAGCGCACCACAGCCAGGTGCTCCCGACACCGACCAGATAGAGCGTGATCAGCGCCACGACGAACAGCGTCATGAAGCTCAGCGAGTGGATCGCGAAGATCGCATGATCGTAAAGCCCGACGTCGCGTCGCCAGAAGAACATCAGCCAGATGAACGGCACCGAGATCGGGATCAGCGCCCAGCTCAGCTTGTACGACGCCATCTTGAGCTTGTAGGCGTAAAGCTCGGGATTGTCCTTCACATGCGCGATCTGGCGGTTGAGGCCGGACAGGCCGGTGTCGACGTCCATGCTCTTCACGCCGTTCGCCACGTCGAAATGATAGGTATGGCCGCCGGCCTGAATCTTGCCGATCCGCGCCGCCGCCTCTGCATTGGCGGGCATGCCGCTGGCGGCGATCTTGAGCGCGTTCACCTCGTTCTGAGTGTCGGCGATCTGCTTGTCGAGATCGGCGACATTGGCCTTGGGATCGTCACCGAGCCGGTCGGACCGCTTATCGCGGAGAGCGTCGAGCTTGCCCCCGGCCTTCTCGATATCCTGCGAGACTTCCTCCTTCGCCTTGCTCAGCCCCGGCGAGACGCCCGTCTTGTCGGGCCCGCTCACCCTGTTCACCGCCGCGAACAGCAGGAACACCGAGAACAGGAACAGCGCCATCGGCGACACGAACTTGGCGCGCTCGCCATGGACATAACGCCGCGTGAGCTCGCCCGGATGGAAGGCGAGCATCGGCAGCGTCTTCCAGATCTTGCCCTCGAAGTGGAACACGCCGTGCAGGATGTCGTGGCCGAGCGCGGTAACGTTGCGGTGGACATGGCCGCTCTGCCCGCAGCCCTGGCAGAAGGGCCCGGCCCTGACTGCGCCGCAGTTGAGGCAGGTGCCGCCCGCGCCCTCATCCTCGCCATGCCCGGCCGCGCCGCCACCCTCCACGGCGCGCGCGACGATCCCGCCCGTCAGGATGTCGCCGATGCCTTCGCTCGCTTCGCCCATGCCCAACCCCCTGTTTCTCCACCTCAAGAATAAGCAGCCCAGCGCCCCCCGGTCGAGAGGGTGCCGGGATCGGCCCGGTTCTGCTAGTCTGGCGCGATGGACATGCCCGTGCCCACTGCCCCGCTCTCGGCCAGGCTCTCCGATGCCGAGGCCGATGCGCTGATCGGCGCGATGGGCGCCCGCGCCCGCGCCGCCGCCACAGTGCTCGCCGCAGCACCCACCGCGCGCAAGGCCGATGCGCTGCGCCGCGCGGCCCGCCTGCTGCGCGAACGGGCGGGTGCCGTGCTCGCCGCCAATGCCGAGGATATCGCCCGCGCCGACGCCGCCGGCATGGCCGCAGCGATGAAGGACCGGCTGACGCTCACCCCCGCCCGGCTCGAGGGCGTAGCCGAGGCGCTCGACGCGGTTGCCGGGCTCGACGATCCAGTCGGCCAGCTGATCGATCGGCGCACCCGCCCCAACGGGCTCGATCTCAGGCGCGTGCGCGTGCCGCTGGGCGTGGTCGGCATCATCTACGAAAGCCGCCCCAACGTCACCGCCGACGCCGGCGCGCTGGCGCTGATGGCGGGCAACGCCGCGATCCTGCGCGGCGGTTCCGAAGCCCGCGCGAGCAACGCCGCGATCCACGCCGCCCTCACCGACGGGATCGAGGCCGCCGGCCTGCCACGCGACGCGGTGCAGCTGATCCCCACGCCCGATCGCGCGGCGGTCGGCGCGCTGCTGCGCGCGCAGGGCCTCGTCGACATCATCGTGCCGCGCGGCGGCAAGGGGCTGGTCGCGCGGGTGCAGGCCGAGGCGCGGGTGCCGGTGCTGGCGCATCTCGACGGCATCAACCACAGCTTCGTCCACGCCTCGGCCGATCGCGCGATGGCGGACGCGATCGCGGTCAACGCCAAGCTGCGCCGCACCGGCGTCTGCGGCGCGACCGAGACGCTGCTGATCGACCGCGGCTACCCCCACGCACAGGCGCTGGTGGCGGCGCTGCTCGACGCCGGGTGCGCGCTCCGGGGCGACGGCCACGCACAGGCGCTCGATCCGCGCATCACGGCGGCGTCGGACGAGGATTGGGACACCGAATATCTCGACGCGATCTGCACCGTCGGCTTCGTCGATGGCGTGGAGGGCGCGGTCGCGCATATCGCCGCCCACGCCTCGCACCACACCGACGCGATCATCGCCGAGGACGTGGCCGCCGCCGAGCGCTTCCTCAGCGCGGTCGACAGCGCGATCGTGATGTGGAACGCCTCGACCCAGTTCGCAGACGGCGGCGAGTTCGGCCTCGGCGCCGAGATCGGCATCTCGACCGGCCGGCTCCACGCGCGCGGGCCGGTCGCGCTCGAAGGACTCACCACCTACAAATGGCAGGTGCGCGGCCAGGGCCAGACCCGGCCTTGACCCGACCTGACCTTGAGTCGCCGGAGTGCAGACGATAGATCGCCGGCATGACCCTGCCGGACGCCCGCCGCCCATCATGACGGCCACCGCGCCCTCCCACCAGCGCCCGATCGGACACGCCTGATGCGCCGCATCGGCCTGCTCGGCGGATCCTTCAATCCCGCGCATGTGGCGCATCGCCGCATCAGCCTGTTCGCGATGGAGGCGCTCGGGCTCGACGAGGTGTGGTGGCTGGTCTCGCCCGGCAATCCGCTCAAGGTCGGTGCCAGCGACATGGCGACGCTCGGCCAGCGCCTCGGCTCGGCCGAGCGGATGGCGCGGCGCAGCCGGATCGTGCCGACCGCGATCGAGGCCAGCCTCGGCACACGCTACACCGCCGACACGCTCCGCAAGATCGTCCGCCGCTATCCCGGCGATCGCTTCATCTGGATCATGGGCGCGGACAATCTCGCCAAGTTCGCGCTGTGGAAGAATTGGCGTGGAATCGCCGCCACGCTTCCCATTGCCGTGATCGCGCGTCCGGGCTATGGTGCCGCTGCCCGATCGGCGGATGCGATGGGCTGGCTAGGCCGCTTTGGCCGGCCCGCTTCGGGCGCGAGGCGGTGGACGCGATGGAGTTTGCCGGCACTCGTGCTGATGCATACTGTTCCTGACCCGACTTCAGCCACCGCCCGGCGGGCCGCCGATCCCGATTGGCATCGCCGTTTTCATCCCAGAGCCCTGCGTGATCGCGTGACGCGCCGGCTCCTTCCCCCGGAGGTTCATTGCCCGCTTCCCCCGCAGCCGCCCGCACCATGACGGGTGGCCCCGCCGCTTCCCCCGAGGCCGATGCGCTGCACGCGCTGGTGCTTCAGTCGCTCGATGACGATCAGGCGGTCGAGACCATCTCGATCCCGCTCGCCGGCAAGACCAGCATCGCCGATTATATGGTGATCGCGTCGGGCCGCTCGAACCGGCAGGTCGCCTCGATGGCGACCAAGCTGGCCGAGAAGATGAAGGCGACGATCGGCCGCACGCCCAAGATCGAAGGCCTGCCGGCCGCCGACTGGGTGCTGATCGACGGGGGCGACGTGATCGTCCACCTGTTCCGCCCGGAAGTCCGCAGCTTCTACAATCTGGAGCGGATGTGGGCGTTCGGCGACGAAAGCGCGGCCACGGCCTCGCCCTCCAACCCGCCCGTCGCGCCGCCCGGCGCCTGACGCCAAGGCCTTGCTGCTGCACATTGTCGCCCGGGGCAGGATCGGGCGCGGGCCCGAGGCTGAGCTGGTCGATCGCTATCTGAAGCGCGTCGCCTGGCCGATCCGGATCAGCGAGCTTCCGGATGCGGGTGGGCGTGTGCCTGATCCGGTGCCGGGGATGCGCCTCGTCGCGCTCGACGAGACCGGCCGCGACCTGCCCTCGCGCGAGTTCGCGCAGATCCTGGGGCGCTGGCGCGACGACGGGGTGCGCGAGGCGCGCTTCCTGATCGGCGCTGCTGACGGACATGAGGAGGAGACGCGCGCCAGGGCGGACCTGCTGCTCGCGTTCGGCAAGGCGACCTGGCCGCACATGATGGCGCGCGCGATGCTGGCCGAGCAGCTCTGGCGCGCGACCAGCATCCTCGCCGGCCATCCCTATCATCGCGAGGGTTGATGCGCGCGCGGGGGGCGACAGCATGGATCGCGATCACCGCGCTGGCGACGGCGGCGGCCCCCGCGCAGGCGCCCGGCCTCGGCGACGCGCGCACCGCGCTGATGACCGCCAAGCAGGCCGCGGCCGATGCCGAGGCGCGCGCCGCCGCCCTGACGCAGGCCGCCACGCAGGCCGGTAGTGAGGCCGAACGCGCCCGCGCCGAAGCCGAGGCACTAGCCGTCCAAGTGCAGGCCGCGGAGGCGGACATCGCCGCCGCGCAGGCGCGCATCGCGCTGATCGCCTCGCTGCAGGACATCGAGCGCAGCCGCATCGCCGCCCAGCAGGGGCCGACGCTCCACCTCGTCGCCGCACTCCAGACGATGACCCGGCGGCCGACCGCGCTGGTGCTCGCGCAGCCGGGGTCGCTCGCCGACATGGTGCATGTCCGCCTGCTACTGGCCAACACCCTGCCCGTGATCCGGGCGCGTACCGTCAGTCTGCACGCCGATCTCGACCGCCAGACCCAGCTGCGCGCCGATGCCGAGCGCGCGATGGCCGCACTCGCCGCCAGCCGCGCGCTGCTGACGCAACGCCGACAGGCGCTCGCCACGGTCGAGGCCACCGCGATCCGCCGATCGCAGCGTCTCGCCGATCAGGCCGCCGACGAGCAGCAGCGCGCGATCGGGCTCGGCGAGGAAGCCCGCGACATCGCCGACCGGATGCAGACGCTCACCGATGCCGCCGACGTCCGCGCCCGCCTCGCCCGCCTGCCCGCCCCTGATCCACGCCCCGCCGGCCCCCGCGACAGCCTGCCCGATCATGACGGCGCGCCACGCTATCGCCTGCCGGTGGACGGCCATGTCGCGACCGGCTTCGGCGAGGTCTCGTCGGCCGGCGTCACCGCGCGCGGGCTGACACTGGCGACCGAAGACGGCGCGCCGGTGGTGGCACCGGCCGCCGGCATCGTGCGCTTCGCCGGACCGTTCCGCAGCTATGGCCGCGTCGTGATCATCGCGCATGGTGGCGGCTGGACGACGACGGTGACCGGGCTCGACAGCCTCGCGGTCGAGGCCGGTCAGCGAATCGAACAAGGCGATGCGATCGGCCGCGCCGGAGCGGCGAGCCAGCACGTCACCACCGAACTGCGCCGCGACCGTCGCCCGGTCGACATCCTCGCGATGGCGCAAAGCGGCTGAGCAGGGCGTGGCGCCCTGCCGCTTTTGCAGCGGTAAGAAACGCTGTAACACTCATGTGACGGGGCACCCCTGCCTCACGGAAAGACGAGACTCGATGCCGAAGTCCCTGCTGCGCTCGATCGCCCTGCTCGCCGCTGGTGCTGCGATCCCGACCATCCTGATCCCGACCGTGCAGACCGCGCGCGCCGCCGAATCCGACAAGGCTTCCGACACCTATCGCCAGCTCGACCAGTTCATGAACGTGTTCCAGAAGGTGCGCGCGGACTATGTCGACAAGACCGACGACAAGGCGCTGATCAAGGGCGCGATCGACGGCATGCTGGCCAGCCTCGATCCGCACAGCTCCTATCTGGACTCGCACGACTTCCAGCAGATGAAGCTGACCACCGACGGCAATTATGGCGGCCTCGGCCTCACCGTGCAGGCGCAGGACGGCGTGGTGAAGGTGGTGGCGCCGACGCAGGACACGCCCGCCTACCGCGCCGGCATCAAGTCGGGCGACTATATCACGCACATCGACGGCAAGCTGATCTACGGCTCGACGCTCGACGACGCGGTCGACCAGATGCGCGGCGCGCCGGGCACCAAGGTGAAGCTCACCATCGTTCGCCCCGGCCGCGACAAGCCGTTCGACGTCACCCTCACCCGCGAGACCATCGTCATCAAGCCGGTGAAGTGGGAGGTGAAGAACGGCATCGGCGTCATCACCATCATCAGCTTCTCCAAGCAGACGGGCGCCGACACCCGCGCCGCGATCGCCGCGATCGACAAGCAGGTGGGCGGCAAGCCGACCGGCTACATCATCGATCTGCGCTCCAACCCCGGCGGGCTGCTCGATCAGGCGATCGAGGTGGGCGACGCCTTCCTCGATCATGGCGAGATCGTCTCGCAGCGCGGCCGCACCAAGGACGATATCGAGCGCTATTACGCCCACCCCGGCGACGACGCGCACGGCCTGCCGGTGATCGTGCTGGTCGATGCGGGCTCGGCCTCGGCGGCGGAGATCGTCGCCGGCGCGCTGCAGGATCAGCGCCGCGCACTGGTGATGGGCGAGCGCAGCTTCGGCAAGGGTTCGGTGCAGACACTGCTGCCACTCACTGACGACACGGCGCTGCGTCTCACCACGGCGCGCTACTACACACCGTCGGGCCGCTCGGTGCAGGAAGGCGGCATCCAGCCCGACGTGCTGGTGCCCCAGCTCACCGACCCCGATTACAAGGACCGGCCGAAGTTCCGCGAGGACGATCTGCGCCGCCACCTGATCAACGAGGCCAAGGTCGACGACAGCGTTCTCGAGGAGGACGCCAAGCCCGATCCGCGCTTCGCCGCCACCGCCGACAGCCTGAAGAAGCAGGGCATCACCGACTATCAGATGAGCTATGCGCTGCAGACGATGGCGCGATTGTCCGGCCCGCTCGCCACGCCGCGCATGGCGCAGGCGGCTCCTGCGAAGCACTGACGGCGGAGATCCCCGGCATGACCGCCCTGTCGCGCGCGCGCGCCCTCGCGCTGCTCGTTCCCGCAGCCCTGCTCGGTGGTGCGCTCGGATCGCAATATATCGGCCATCTCGTGCCCTGCGAGATGTGCATGTGGCAGCGCTGGCCGCACCTCGCGGCGCTAGTGCTGGCGCTGCTCGCGATCCTGCTGCGCGCCCGGCCCTCCGCCTCGCGCGCGCTCACGGCGCTGGCGGCGCTCGCGATCCTCGTCTCGGGCGCGATCGGCGTGTATCATGCCGGCGTCGAATATCATTGGTGGAGAGGCTTCACGGTCTGCACCGCGCCGGTGCTCGGCGGCTCAGGCGCGGATATGCTGGCCCAGATCATGGCGGCGCCGATCGTGCGGTGCGACCAGGCGCAGTGGACGCTGTGGGGCGTGTCGTTGGCCGGCTGGAACGCCATCCTCTCCTTCCTTTCCGGAGCATCGATCCTGTGGCTGATCGCCAAACCCAACGCCCGCTGAGCGGCCCCGACATCGATGCGATGATCCGTGTCGATCAGGCGGGCGAGTTCGGCGCCACGCGCATCTATGCCGGCCAGCTCGCGGTGCTTGGCAGCCGCGCCGAGGCCGCACGCCCGATCGCGCGCATGGCCGCGCAGGAAGAACGCCACCGCCAGGTGTTCGACAAGATGATCGCCGAGCGTGGCGTGCGCCCGACCCTGCTCGCGCCGTTCTGGGATCGCGCCGGCTTCCTGCTGGGCGCCGCCACCGCGCTGATCTCTCCGGAAGCCGCGATGGCATGCACCGCCGCGATCGAGACCGAGATCGACAAGCATTATGGCGAGCAGCTCAAGGAACTGGGCAGCCGCGATCCCGAACTCTCCGCCACCATCGCCGAATTCCAGGCGGAAGAAGTCGAGCATCGCGAGACCGCGCTCGCCGAGGGCGCCGAACGCGCGCCGGCCTATCCGCTGCTGTCCGCCGCGATCCGCTTCGGTTGCCGCACGGCGATCGCGCTGTCGAAGCGGGTGTGAGAGCAGGCGGAAGCATTCCACTCCGTTCGGGCTGAGCCTGTCGAAGCCCTGTCCTCCCTTTTCCAGAGTTCGACAAGAAGAGCACCCCCCCGACAAGCTCAGGGCGAACGGATGGAGGGAATCTCACATCATCGCCGACAGCGCCCGCTCGTCATCTTCCGAATAGGCCACCAGCACCACCCGATCGAACGCCGCAGGCGAGTGCTCGATCCAGCCGCGAATCGCCGTCAGTGCGACCTCGGCCGCGGTCTGCTTGGGATAGCCATAGATCCCGGTGGAGATCGCCGGGAAGGCGATCGAGCGCGCGCCTGCCTCTGCCGCCAGCGTCAGGCTCATGCGATAGCAACCCGCGAGAAGCTCCGCCTCGCCGGCGTCGCCCCCGCGCCACACCGGGCCAACGGCGTGCACCACGAAGCGCGCCTGAAGCCCGAAGCCCGGCGTGATCCGCGCCTCACCCGGCGGGCAGGGGGCCAGCGCCATGCTCGCGCGCTTCAGCTCGGGCCCGGCGGTACGGTGGATCGCCCCATCGACGCCACCGCCGCCCGCCAGCGCACTGTTGGCGGCGTTGACGATCGCGTCGACCGCCATGGCCGTAATATCGCCTCGTTCCAACTCGATCCGCGTCATCGGCCGATCCTTTCACCTTGCGGGAATTCGTGGCGTCCGCCATGCGTTGCTGATCGAAACGGCCGGAGTGGCGATTGGATCATGCGCAGGCTGCTTACCCTCACGCTCGTCGCTGCAGCCTCGCTCGGGGGGGCTGTGCTCGCCCCCCTGCCCGCGCTCGCGCAGTCGCAGGATCGCTTCATCATCATCTACGGCAAGGATCGCTGTCCTTCCAGCCAGGGGCAGGAGATCGTGGTCTGCGTGCGCAAGCCCGAGACCGAGCGCTACCGCATCCCGCAGGAGCTGCGCGATAGCGAGATCTCACCCAAGAACACGAGCTGGGCGTCGCGCGCGCAGAGCGTCGAATATGTCGGCAAAAGCGGCTCGGGTAGCTGCTCGGCGGCGGGCTCCAACGCCTGGGCCGGCTGCCTCCAGAAGATGATCAACGAGGCCAAGGCCGAGCATAATGCGGAGAAGAAGGCCGACGCCGGGGTTCCCTGATCCCGCCGGCCTCCCCACATAATCATCATGTCGACGCTTTCATTCATCCCCGCGAAAGCCACGAAAGGGCTTGGCTCTGCGATGAAGCCGCACGCCGAGGCCCAGCCGATGACCGTTTTCGCTACCGCCCGGTCCCTGATCATCGCGCTTGCCGGTTTCGCGATCGGCCTGCTGCTGGCGGCGATGGCGCTGCCGCTCGCCGCTCGCGCCGAGCCGCCTGCCGCCAACGCAGCTGCCACGGCGAACCCGATCGCCACCGCCGACGCTTCGGAAACCAAGACCATCAACATCGTGGTCTATGGCAATGATGCCTGCCCGACCGGCAAGGGCGACGAGATTGTCGTCTGCGCGCGCGAGCCCGAGAGCGAGCGCTATCGCATCCCCAAGCGCTTCCGCGGCAAGAAGGTGCAGGCCGCGCCCGGCAACAGCTGGAACAACAAGGTCCGCTCGACCGAGGACGCCAGCCGCATGGCCGCCGGCCTCCCCGACACCTGTTCGGCGGTGGGATCGGGCGGGCAGACGGGTTGCTTCCAGCACTTCCAGACGCAGGCGCGCCTCCAGCGCCAACAGCAGAAGGAAGAGGCGGCCAACCCCGGCGGCGTCCCGCAATACTGATTCGGCGGCGCACCGGGCGGCCGATCGCTGGCTGACGCAGCCCGGGCGATCTTGCCGCCCCCCTTGCGCGACCTATCTCTGCCCGGCGCCGTCCGTGCGCCAGGGAGATTGCATTCATGCCCGATCTGTCCGCGTTTCCGATCGCCGCCCGCTGGCCGGCGCAGCACCCCGACCGCATTCAGCTCTATTCGCTCCCCACCCCCAATGGCGTGAAGGCGTCGATCGCGCTCGAGGAGCTGGAGCTCCCCTATGAGCCCCACCTGATCGACATCGGCCAGAACCAGAGCTGGACGCCCGAATATCTGTCGCTCAACCCCAACGGCAAAATCCCGGCGATCATCGATCCCGACGGCCCCGGCGGAAAGCCGCTCGGCCTGTTCGAGAGCGGCGCCATCCTGCTCTATCTCGCCGACAAGACGGGCAAGCTGATGCCCACCGATCCGGCCCGGCGTTACGAGGCGATCCAGTGGATCTTCTTCCAGATGGGCGCGGTGGGGCCGATGTTCGGCCAGCTCGGCTTCTTCCACAAGTTCGCCGGCCGGGAGTACGAGGACAAGCGCCCGCGCGACCGCTACGTCGCCGAGAGCAAGCGCCTGCTCGGCGTGCTCGAGGATCGGCTCGCGACACGCACTTGGATGATGGGCGACGAGTACAGCATGGTCGACATCGCGCTGCTCGGCTGGGTACGCAACATCAACGGCTTCTACGAGGCCGGCGCGCTGGTGGACTATGATAAGCTCCGCCACGTCCCCGCCTGGCTGGAGCACTGCCTCGCCCGCCCCGCGGTGCAGCGCGGTCTCAACAGCCCGGCGCGCGACTGAGCCAATCTTTTGATGACCGCGATTTCCGAGTCGTTGAGCGTGCCCGCTCAACTCGAAATCGCTCTTACTCGGCGGCGAGGAGCGTTTCCGCGCCGCCGAGATCCACCGACACCAGCCGGCTGACCCCGCGCTCGACCATCGTCACACCGAACAGCCGGTGCATGCGCGCCATGCTCACCGCATTGTGCGTAACGACGAGATAGCGCGTGTCGATCTCGCGCGTCATCTGGTCGAGCAGGTCGCAGAAGCGTTCGATATTGGCGTCGTCCAAGGGCGCATCGACCTCGTCGAGCACACAGATCGGCGCCGGATTGGTGAGGAACAGCGAGAAGATCAGCGCGACCGCGGTGAGAGCCTGCTCGCCACCCGACAAGAGCGTGAGCGAGGACAGCTTCTTGCCCGGCGGCTGGGCCATGATCTCCAGCCCCGCCTCGAGCGGATCGTCCGAATCGATCAATGCCAAATGCGCTTCGCCACCCGCGAACAGCCGCGTGAAGAGCCGGCGGAAATGCCCGTCGACCGCCTCGAACGCGGCCAGCAGCCGGGCGCGGCCCTCGCGGTTGAGGCTGCCGATCGATCCGCGCAGCCGCGCGACCGCTTCGGCCAATTCGTCGCGCTGCGCGGCCTGGCTGATGCGATCGCCGTCGAGCTCGGCCAGCTCTTGCTCGGCGACGAGATTGACCGGGCCGATCCTCTCGCGATCGAGGCCGAGCCTGTCGAAGCGCTGCTGCTCGGTGGCGATGTCGCCGACATCGGCCGACTCGAAGCCCGCCTTCTGCGGCAGCACCGGCGCCGGGCACTGGAAGCGCTCGCCGGAAAGCTGCCCCATCTCGATCCGCCGCGCCTCGTGATTCTCGTGCCGCGCGATCGCGGTGGCGCGCGCCTCGCGCGCGGCGGCGGCATCCTCGTTGACCGCCGCGAGCACCGCCTCGGCCTCGCGCAGCACCGCCTCGATCCGCCCTTCCGCGGCGGCGGTGTCGACGACATTGCCGGCGGCCGCGCGATGCTCGGCATCGGCCGCGTCGATCCTCGTGGTGAGCATTTGCGGGGCTACAGCGAGCAGCGTCGCCTCTTCCTCGGCAGCCGAGGCGCGGGCCGCCATTTCCTCGATCCGCCGAGCGGCGTCGCCGGCGCGTGCGCGCCAGCCCTCGGCCTCGGTGCGCGCCGCCACCGCGCGATCGCGATCGGTGGCGAGGCTCCGATCGAGCTGGGCCAGATCGAGCCGCAGTTGGCCGACCGCGCCACGCGCCGCATCGGTCGCCGCGCGCTGGGCGGCGACGGCACGCATCGTCTCGCTGCCGTCGGGAAGTCGGGCGACCGCATCGGCCGCAATGCTGCACTCGGCCGCCGCAGCATTGCGCTCGGCGGAGGCTTGAGCATCGCGTTCGCCGAGCTCGGCTCGGCGCGATTCGATGCGCTCGATGGCGACGCGGGCGCGATCCTCGGCCAACGCCTCGTCGCGCGCGCGGCGCTCGGCGGCGGCGAGCATGGCGCGCGCCGCCTGCCCGTCGCGCTGCGCCGCATCGAGCGAGGCGAGCGCCATCCGCACCGCCTCCTCGGCGTCCGCCAGTACAGCCTGCGCGGGCGGGATCTGCCCTTCGAGCTCGGCCAGCCGGTTGCGCCGGATCAGCCCCTCGGCCGCTGCTGCCCCCTGATCCTCGGCCACGAAGCCGTCCCAGCGGCGCATCTTGCCGTCGCGCGTGACGAGCCGCTGGCCAAGCCCGAGCGCCCGCCCTTCATCGGCATCGACCACCAGCACCTGCGCCAGCCTGCGGGCGAGCGCGGCGGGTGCAGCGACATGGTCGGCCAGTTTGACCGCTCCCTCGGCAAGTGCAGCATCGCCCGCAGCATCGGCGCCCGCCCAGCGCAGCGATCCGCTGCCACCGACCGGCGCTTCGAGATCGTCACCCAGCGCCGCCGCCAATGCACGCTCATAGCCGGGTGCTACCGTCACCTGATCTATCGCGCGGGCTTCGCGGCCGTCGCGCTTCGACAGCGAGCGGGCGAGCGCCACCGCCTCGGACTCAAGCGAGGCAAGCTGTGCCTTGGCCGAGGCTGCGCCCGACTGCGCCTCATCGCGCGCCGCCGCTGCACGGACTCGCGCTTCCTCCGCCGCCTGGATCGCGCCTGCGGCGCGCGCCGCATCCTCCTCAGCCGCCGCCCGCGCCGCCGCAGCGGCGGCCAGCACGGTTTCATGCTGCGCAGCATCGCCGACACCGGACAAGTCGCGGGCGATGCGTGCCACCTCGGCCTCGGCGCGATCGAGCCGCTGGCGCGCGGCGGTCAGCGCCGCCTGTGCGATGCGCGCCTCGGCCTGCTCGGCCGCCTCCGCCGCGAGCGCCTGGGCGAGCGCCACCTCGGCATCGCGCAAGGCTGCTTCGGTCTC
>DATGEV010000173.1:0-4512 GCA_035309885.1 Sphingomonas sp. | reverse complement strand
CGTGCCCTGCGATGATCCAGCGGCGCAGATCGTCCTGCTCGACGCAGCCATAGGTGCAGAGCGTGTCGAGCCGCGCCAGCATCTTGCGCGCACCGGCCAGATCGCCCCGCTCGACCTTCAGCTCGCCATAATATTCGGTGGCGCCGACATGATCGGGATCGAGCGTGAAGACCTGCTGATAATAGCTTTCGGCGACATCGAGCCGCCCCATCTTCCGGTTCACATAGCCGATATAGGTGAGGACGTCCGGATGGGGGCCGAAGGCGGCGCGGGCGCGCTGCAACTCGGCCAGCGCGTCGGCATAGCGGTGCTGGTTGATGAGCCGGACGGCGTCCTGATAGGCTTGGTCGCCATGGCTTGCGCTGGCGAACATCATGCCGGGATGTGGATCGCTGGCATCCGCGCCCGTGTTACCTGAAGGCGCCAGCGCGCTTTCGATCGCGGCGGTTGCGGCCTTCAGTTCGGCGGCGTCGGGGCAGGTATCGCCGCAAGCGGTCGTCCGCGCTTTCAGGGTATCGAGCTCGCTCTTCGCCTTGTCCGTCTGGCCCAGCTTGGCTTCGGCGATGGCGAGTTGGCGGCGGCTGCCGATATGCTGCGGGTCGACCTTCAGCGCTCGCTCGAAGAAGCGCGAGGCGCCCTTGGCGTCGTTATCGCCGGCCTTCGAGAGCCCCATCATGTAGAGCGAGTTGAGATCGCGCGGTGACATCTCCAGCACATGCCCGAAGGATCGTTCGGCATCCTTGTAGCGGTTGGCGCCCAGTGCCTCGATGCCCTGCCGATATTCCTGCACGACGTCATATTGAGGCGCGGAGGCGCTCGGCATCGAACCGAAACCGCCACCCCCGCCGCCGCCGGCCGACGCCAGCGCGCTGCTGCTCCCCAGCAGGAGGGCGGTGGTGGCGAGCAGGGTCCATCCTGTCCTGTATCCGTTCACTGCGCGCATCTCGGATCCCCTATGATCGGTCGGAAGTGACCGGGCCTCAGGAGGGCAGAGGCCCGGTCGAGCGTCTGTTCCCGGCAGGGCGGCGGCGGTTCAATCCGACGTGACTTCTTCGCACAAGGCGCAGGTCGCTCGGAAGCCGAATATGTTCCGGCTATGGGGTCGGTCCGTTACAAGCGTCGGATTGCGGCTCGGCGCCCGCCCTGGAGACTTGAAGATCGAGCGCGCCAAACTGGTGTGGGATGCCTAGCGTGTCGCACGCGGGCGCTCGCCGATGGCTGGACGTGGCGGCCGGCGCGGCGCGCCGACCGATCGCCACGAACAGGCCGCCCTCGGCGGCGAGCGAGCGGATCCAGCCGAGCTGCGCCAACCAGTCCTCGAGCCACCAGTCGTCCCCTTCGGGCGCGAAAAGCTCTGCATCTTCGTCCTCCGCCAGCAGGGCGGAGGGGAAGGCGCGAACATAGTCGATGTCGTTCTCCGCGAACCAGCGCCGGACTTCGGCGAGCGTGTGGCGATGCTCTTCGGGATGGCGATACTGATCGCGGATCCAGGCCTCGCGCCGCGCGGGCTCGGCCTCGCGGTCGGCAAGCACGGGGTCGCCCCAGACGTGGCGCGCGCCGGTCAGGCGAAAGGCCGCACGGCGCAGCCTGAGCGGCAGGCGCGCAATGCTGTTGTAGAGGCCGATGATGATCATCCCGCCCGGCCGCGCCAGTGCCGCGATGCGCCGGAACGACGCGCGCGGATCGGGCGTGTGGTGCAGCACGCCCGAACAATAGACGACGTCGAACGCCCCCGATCGCAGGCCGGGACGGGCCAGATCGGTCTCGACGAACAACGCCCGGTCGATCCCGAAATGCCGCGCGGCGGTGGCGCCGAGCAGCAGCGACGCGCGTGTCAGGTCGGCGCCGATCACGACACGGTCGGCGCGCGCCAAATAGAGGCTCATCTGTCCGGTGCCGCAGCCTACCTCGACGATGCGCGCGTCACCCGGGATCGCCCGGTCGAGCAGGCGCGCGAAGCGACTGCGTTCGGCGCGCGCACGCAGCCAGGTAAGGCTGGCGCGCGGCGGATAGCCGGGGAAGGGGGCCTCGGTGTAGAAGGCGCGCACGCGGTCGGTGCGCTCATCGCCGGGCAGCCGCAGCGCGGGCACGCCGCTCGACGCGTCGTATTGCGCGCCACAGTTGCCGCACCGCCAGCGCGCGTCGAGCGTGCCGCCGCACGCGGGGCAGGCGAGCAGCGAGCGGAGGCACGCGTCCATTCAGAAGATCGAGTAGACGAACGGCGCCAGCGCCTCGACGCTCGCCGCCAGCGTCAGGATCAGGCCGGTGAGGCAGAGGAAGATCGCCAGCGGAATCATCCAGCGCCGCCCCGATCCCGATCGCCACAGCCCCTGCGTCAGCTCGGCGGTGGTGCCGAAGGCGCTGCCGAAGACGATCAACTGCCGCGCAATGCGGCCCCGCTTCCTGATCATGCGACATTCTCCAGAGTGGCGTCCTGCGTCGCCCGTGTCTTGCGGACGCGGGCGTTGCCGGCGACGAGCAGGTCGATCCCGCTGCGGCGGAAGGTCGAATATCCTTCCGCGGCGGTACAGACGATCGGCTCGCCGGCGAGGTTGAACGAGGTGTTGAGCAGCACCGGCACGCCGGTGCGGCGGCCATAGGCCTCGATCAGCGCGGTGAGCCTCGGCTCCATCGTGGGGTCGAGCACCTGGACGCGCGCGGTCCCGTCGACATGCGTCACCGCTGCGAGCTGATCGCGCCATTCCGGCCGTACCGGGAAGACGCCGGACATGAAGCGGCCCAGCCGCGCACCGCTGGCCGACAGGTCGAAGAAGCGGGAGGCATGTTCGGTCGGCACGACCGGGGCGAACGGCCGGAACTCCTCGCGATATTTGATGTCGCGGTTGAGCCGGTCGCGCATCGCAGCGTCGTGCGGCGCGGCGAGGATGCTGCGATGGCCGAGCGCGCGCGGCCCGAATTCGAGCGCGCCGTCCATCCAGCCGACGATGCGCCCGCTGGCGAGATCGTCGGCGACCTGCTCTAGGAGTGTGCGCTCATCGACCCGTTCGACGGGGAGGCCATCCTCCTCTGCCAGCCGGACGAGGGCTGCCGGATCGACGTCGGGCCCCCAGAAGGGGTGATCGGGCACGTCGCGGTGCGGCCTGCCGAACAGGATCCGATCGGCATAGAGCGCTGCGCCGAGCGCACAGCCCGCGTCGCCCGGCGCGGGCGGCACGAACAGACGCTCGAAACCGGATTCGGCGAGGATGCGCGCATTGGCGACGCCGTTCAGCGCCACGCCGCCGCCCAGGCAGAGATCGGGTAGGCCGGTCTCGCGATGGAGCGCGCGGGTGATGTCGACGAGGATATCCTCCAGCACGCGCTGCGCGCTGGCGGCGATGTCGGCGAAGCGGCGGCCCTCCGCGGTGGCGAGATCGATGGGATCATAGGGGCTGCGGGGAGGCCCGAAGTGGTCGACGAAACGCCGGGAGAAGGATGTCTCGGCCTCGGTGTGGAAGGCGAAATAGCTGAGATCGAGCTCGAACGCGCCGTCGGCGGTGCGCCGGATCACGCGCTTCACATCATCGATCCGGTTGGGCATGCCATAGGAGGCGAGCCCCATGACCTTGTACTCGCCCTCGTTCACCGCGAAGCCCAGAAAGGCGGTAAAGGCCGAGTAGAAGAGGCCGAGCGAATGCGGAAAGCGCAGTTCGCGCAGCAGGCGGATGTCGGTCGATCCGTCGTCCCGCGTCTCACCCGTGCCGACCGTCAGCGTCGCCCATTCGCCGACGCCATCGGTGGTAAGGATGGCGGCGTGCCGGCTAGGCGTGGTGAGGAAGGCGGCTGCGGCGTGCGACTGGTGATGCTCGATGAAATGCACCTTGCGGCCCGGCACGCCGAGCTGCGAGGCGATGATCCCGCGCATCCACAGCTTCTCGCCCAGCATGTTCTTCATCGCCTTGGGGAAGGCGCGCCAGGAGTGCGGGAAGTTTCTGAGCGTGGTGGACAGGATGCGATCGAATTTCAGCGTCGGCCGCTCGTAGAAGATGATCGCGTCGAGATCGCTGGGGTCGAGGCCACCGCGATCGAGGCAATATTCGATGGCTGCGATCGGGAAAGCGGCGTCGTTCTTGCGCCGCGACAGGCGCTCCTCCTGCACCGCGGCGACGGGCAGGCCGTCGACCACCAGTGCTGCGGCGGAGTCGTGATAATGGGCGGAGAGGCCGAGGATCTTCATGTCAGGCCTGCCGCCGGAGGGTGCGCACGGGCGGTATAGGGCTCCAGCCGGTGCCTTCGCGCCGCGCCGCGCGTTGCGCGAGCCACGCGAATGGGGGGAGCAGCACGAAATACTGGACCGTCAGCACCACCATCGCGATCAGCCCGGCCAGCCCGGTCGCCAGCCGCAGATAGGCCTTCCAAAACCGCCGGAGCCGCGCCTTCCAGAGCAACAGGCGGCGTCGGCCGGGGGCGATGCGATCGAGCTCGGCCAGCGAATAGCGCATATGATATTCCTCGTCGCGAAGGATGCGGTCGAACACGGCGCGCGTCGGCGGATCATGATCGAGCACGCTG
>DATGEV010000172.1:0-7802 GCA_035309885.1 Sphingomonas sp. | reverse complement strand
CGAACCATCTGCATGGCTTGATTGCCGGACAGCGCGCCGAGCGCGTTGATGTACGGCTCCTCTTTGAGGATCTCCCAGAGCTTCAACGCACCCTTGCGGGCCAGCGTGTGCTCGATCGCCACCGAGCCGCGCAGGCGCTCGACATCGGCCGGCGCATAATTGCGGCTGATGCCATCGAAGCGGCCCTGGGGCGCGGGAACGAGGGTCGCGAAATCGGTCACAGTCATATCCTCCAGCGGTGTCGAACACCGGGATGGGCCGTTTCGCGAGGCGCTTGAAGGGTGATAAGTGACGTTTGGTCAGGCTATGACTTGTTCATTCTGTCATAGTATGACAGTTTCTCAGGATGTCGAGCACCGCTGATCGCAAGCTCTATCTCGGCCCGCGCCTGCGGGTGCTGCGCCGCGAGCTGGGGCTCAACCAGACGCGGATGGCGGAGGAGCTGGGCGTTTCGCCGAGCTACCTCAACCATCTGGAGCGCAACCAGCGGCCGCTCACCGCGCAGATGCTGCTGCGCCTCGCCAGCACCTATGACATCGACATGCGTGATTTCGTCGCCGGCGCGAATGAGGCGGCGGCGAGCGACCTGCACGAGATCTTTGCCGATGGCCTTGTGCGCGATATCGGCATTCCCCGCCATGAGATCATGGAGGTGGCCGAGAACTACCCCAGCGTCGCCGAGGCGGTGACGCGGCTCTATCGCGCGCTGACCGATCTGCGGCGCATGCCCGAACGGATCGAGCAGCTGGGCGCGGCGCCGTCGCGGATGGCGTCGCCGCTCGATTGGCTGCGCGAATATCTCGATGCCCGGCACAATCATTTCGCCGAGCTGGATGCCCAGGCCGAGCAGCTGTCGCACGAACTCGGGCAGGGGCCGGAAGCGCTGCGCGAGGGGATGCTGCGCCGGCTCGATCAGGGCTTCGGCATTTCGGTGCGGGTCGTGCCCGAGGATGTGCTGTCGGGCACGCTGCGTCACTATGACTTCCATCGCCGCCGGCTGATGCTGTCGGAGCGATTGCCTGCGCCGAGCCGACTGTTTGCCATCGCCTACCAGCTGGCGCTGCACGGCATGGGCGAGGCGATCGCGGAGGCGCTGGCGCGCGCCGGCCCTCCCGATGCCGAGGCGGCGGTGCTCGCCAAGGTGGCCTTCGCCAACTATGCCGCCGCCGCGATCCTGATGCCCTATGTCCGTTTCGCCGAGGCGGCGGAGGCGAGCCGCCACGATCTCGATCTGCTGGTGGCGCGGTTCGGCGTGTCCTACGAGCAGGCCGCCCACCGCCTGACCACGCTGGGTCGACAGGGCGCGCGTGGCATCCCCTTTTTCCTGCTGAAGCTCGATCCGGCGGGCAATGTCTCCAAGCGCTTTGCCGGAGAGGCGATGCCGATTGCGCGCTTCGGGGGCGGGTGCCCGCGCTGGGGGATCCAGCGCGCCTTCCGCCTGCCCGGCGAGACCATCGCGGCGCTGGTCGAGGCGCCGGACGAGGCGCGCTACCTTACCGTCGCGCGGGCGATCCCGCGTGTCGGCGCGGCCGGGCTGGCGACGATTGTGCTCGGCTGCGAAGCGAAGCACGCCGCGCGGATCCGCTATGCCGACGGCCTTGACGACACGGCGATCCTGATCGGGCCGGCCTGTCATCTGTGCGAGCGCCCCGATTGTCCCGAACGCGCGCTACCCCCGGTGACGCGGGCGCTCGATCTCAACCAGTATCAGCGGCCGGTCGCGCCTTATCCGTTCCGGGCGACCTGATCCGTTCGCTAAAGGCTAGTCGATCTGCCTGCCGAGCTGGGTTGCCTTGCGATAGGCGAGCACCAGCATCGCGGTGAACAGGATCGTGCCGCCGATCATGGCGATGGTGCCGAAGCTGTCGCCGACGACGGCAAGCGGCGTCGGGTTGAGCGTGATCGAGATCGGGATGGCGAGCGCGACACCGAACAGGCTCTCGCCGACGATCAGCCCCGATGCCATCAGCACCCCGATCCGCTGGGCGGCGGGCGAGGGGTTCCGCTTCTCCCACGCATGGCCGATGAACGCGCCGATGATCACCGGCAGCGTCGCGGACATCGGCAGATAGATGCCGATGCCCACACCGAGCGGCGGCAGGCGCAGCCGGCCACTCCGCCCCATGAAGGCGTCGAGCGCGATCAGCGCGAAGCCGATCAGCGCGCCGATGCCGATCAGGCTCCAGTCGAGATCATGCGCCAGCACGCCCTTGGCCAGCGCGCTGATCAGCACCGCTTGCGGCGCGGGCAGCGGCTCCGGGTGGGTTGCCGATGCCTCACCAAAACCATAGGCCTTGGCGAGCAGGTTGAGCACCGGCGGGATGGTCAGCGCACCCGCGACGACGCCGACCATCAGCGCCACCTGCTGCTTCCACGGCGTCGCGCCGACGAGCTGCCCGGTTTTGAGATCCTGCAGATTGTCGTTGGCGATGGTCGCGGCCGAGAAGATGATCGCGGTGGCGAACAGGGCGAAGCCCACCATGTGCTGCGTCGAGCCTGCCGGCGCGAAGGGCGCGACGCCGATCGCCATCAGGATCGCGGCGCCGAGGATGGCAAGGATGCCGACGCCCGACAGGGGGCTGTTCGACGCCCCGATCAGCCCGGCCATATAGCCGCAGACCGACGCGACGATGACGGTGGCGAGATAGACGTAGAGCGTGCCGCCGATCGCCAGCGGCCAGGCGAACGGAGCGAGCGGGCCCATGCCGGCGAAGTGCGCAAGCAGGCCGACGCACGGCACCAGCAGCGCGCCGGTGATCGCGCCGACGATCGGCACCGGCATGTCGCGCTCCTCGACCGGTAGCGCGGCGCTGCCGCCCGCCTTACGCGCCCGCGACGAGACGGCGGCATCGCGCAGGCCCCGGAAGATCGGCACGACCAATTGTCCGAGCGTCCACATCGCGGCGACACCGATTACGCCCGCGCCGATGAAGCGCACCTCGTGCGCCCACACCCCCTGCGCCGCATCTGCCGCCGAACCCGGCGTGCCGTGGAACCAGGTGAGGAACGGGGTCGCCACGCCGAAGCCGATCACCAGCCCCAGCATCATCGCCGCGCCCACCGACAGGCCGACAAGATGCCCGACGCCCATCAGCGCGAAGGACAGGCCGAAGTCCACACCCGTCGCCGCCGGCCCGAAGCGGAACCAGGTGACGGCCTCCGCACCCGCCAGCCGCATCGCGGTCAGCAGCGCGTAGAGCGTCGAGACGGTGCTGCCGTAGAGCAGGGCGACAAGCCCTACCTTGCTCTCCTCGATGCTGCCTTCTTCATGATGCTCGCTGCCGACCTTGAGCACCTCGGCTGCGGCGCAGCCCTCGGGGAAGGGGAGATCCGATCCGGTCACCAGCGCGCGGCGGAGCGGGATCGAGAACATTACGCCAAGCAGGCCGCCGGTCGCGCAGATCAGGAAGCTCTGCCAGAACGGGAACTGGGTCCACCAGCCGATCATGATCAGGCCCGGTAGCACGAAGATGATCGAGCCCAGCGTGCCCGCGGCCGAGGCGACGGTCTGCACAATATTATTCTGGAGGATGCCCGAGCGGCCCAGCGCCTTCAGCACCGCCATCGAGATGACGGCGGCGGGGATCGACGTCGCGAAGGTCAGGCCCACGCGCAGGCCCAGGAAGACGTTGGCGGCGGTGAAGATCAGCGTCAGCAGGGAGCCCAGCACCAGCGCGCCAATGGTGAGTTCGTTCTCGGTTCCCGCCCGCTTCATATCCGCCCCTTGCTGTTCGATCGCTCTTGTCGGCGAGCGGGGGCGTGTCGGCAATGTCTTGTTTTTCGTGAGCCTCTTGCTGCCGAAATCTCCTCCCGTTCGCCCCGGGCTTGTCGAAAAGCTGCTCTTCCTCTTTCGACATCGAAAATGAAGAACAGGGCTTCGACAAGCTCAGCCCGAACGGGGCGAGAGAGCGGGTCAGGACGGCAGCTGGTGTGGGATCGCAACCTTGCCGAGCGGGCGCCAGCGGCGTTCCTCGGCCGACACCGGCGGGTCGCTGCGGTCGTCGGCGCAGGGCTGGGCATCGCGGATCAGGGGGCTGGGCCGGCGTTCCTCGGGGATGAGGAACAGGCCGCGCGCAGCAGTCGCCCGGCCGAGCGAGGCGCGCGACGTCCACGCCACCAGCAATGGCGCGGCGAGCAGCCCTGCGAAGATCGGCGTCATCCAGATCGCCGCCTGCATGCCGAGCACGGCGGCCAGCGCGATCACCCCGCCGACGATGAGGTGCCAGCGATAGTGGCGCGCGGCGTCCGATACAGCAATGCCGTCGGACGTGCGGTTCTGCGCGTCCCAGCCGCTCTTGCGGCCGCGCAGGATGTCGATCACCGCCAGCGTCTGGGTCATCATCATCATCGGCGCGACGAGAATGCCGAGCGGAATGTCCAGCGCCACGCTCTTCACCAGCGGCCATCCGCCGCCGAAGCCACCGCGCCGCGCCGGATCGCCCAGCATCCAGGTGAGCGCCATCAGCTTGGGCCCGAACAGCAGCACGAGGGTCAGCGCCAGCAGCCAGCCGGATGGGGCGATGATCATGATCTCGCCCTCGGAATGCGCAGCCACGATGGCGCTCACCGCGAGCAGCAGCAGCCAGAGCGGCGAGGTGAGATAGGCCGAGGCACCCATCAGCAACTGAAGCCGGCTTATCCAATGGAAGCCGGCGGCGTCGAGCATGCGCAGGTGCTGGAGGTTGCCCTGGCACCAGCGTCGGTCGCGCGCGGCATGCTCGACGAAGGTGGGCGGATATTCCTCGTATGTGCCGTCCTGCATCGCCACCATGTGGCACGCCCAACCGCGCCGCCTGAGCAGTGCCGCTTCGACCATGTCGTGGCTCAGGACATGCCCGCCGAACGGCTCGGGGCCGGACAACTTGGGCAGGCCGCAGGCTTCGGCGAAAGCCTCTACCCGGAGGATCGCGTTATGTCCCCAGAAGCTCGCCTCCGCGCCCGACCACCACAACAGCCCGGCTGAGAAGACCGGCCCATAGAGGCGGGCGGCGAACTGCTGCCAGCGCGCGAACAGCGTCTCGCCGCCGATCACCATCGGGATCGTCTGGAGCAGGCCGACGCGCGGATGCCGGTCCATCGCGGCGGCGAGGCGCATCACCGCAGCACCACTCATCAGGCTGTCGGCGTCCAGCACCAGCATATAGTCGTAGCCGCCGCCATGGTGGCGCACCCAGTCGGCGATGTTGCCGGGCTTGCGGCCCTCGTTGACGAGGCGCCGGCGATACCAGACGGGCAGCGGGCTCAGGCCGCGCAGGCGACGGAAGGCGAGGTGCTCGGCCGCCTCGCGCTCGGGCCGGCTATCGCTCAGGATGAAGATCTCGAAGAAGGGCGCGCCGCCGGCCGCCGCGATCGATCGCGTCATCGCGCGCAGCCGGGCGAACACCGCCTCCACCTCCTCATTGTGGATCGGCAGCAGGATCGCGGTCCGTCCGGTGGGGAGGGCCGCGGGGGAAGCGGCTGGTGTCGGCACCGAACGGCCCGAAACCAGCAGCAGGAAGCCGGCAAAGGCGTTGAGGAAGCCGAACGCGATCCATGCGAACAGTGCGAAGAACAGCAACATCAGCAGCACATCAATGGTCGAGATGCCGTCGCCCGACAGGCTGCGCGTGATCTCGCCCGCGCCGAAGGTGCCGATGACGAGCGTGCCCAGCACCAGCAACAGGCGCCGCTCGAGCATGCCCTGCGGCGAGGTGCGCGGCGGCGGAACGGGATCGGGCGCGTGCTGCAATGCCTGGGTCGGCATCATCACGCGCGTCTCGGCTGGCACGTCGGATGCGTGCGATGAGCCCCAGGGGCGGGGAACGGCCGCGCCGTTCGATCCGCGTCTGTTGTCGGTCAACCCTTGGCCCTCATCATGAAAGGAGATGCCACGCCAAGCAGCCACACCATTCTCTTGCGTGCCATTCTGCGACAGTCGTGCCCCGACGACAACCCTGTGGTGTCGGGTCGGTTCCCGGCGGTGAGGGGCGTTGGTCGATCACCTGCCGGCGATCTGCGTCAGACAGACTTCGGTGAGAGGAGTCGAGCCTTGGCGGAGAGCGGCGCGGATATCCGCAGGCTCGCGCCCGGCCGGCGTGATATCCGCCATCAGCCGCCAGCGATCGGACTGGCCGACGACCGGATAGGCGGCGATGCCATCCGCCTTGCCGCGTGTGATGCCGAGATCGGCGGTCACGCCGCTCGATCGTCCCAGCCCGCGCAGCGCAGGCCCGGCGAAGTCGATCACCAGCTTGGTGGCCTCGATGATCACGTTCTGGCCGGGACGACCCGCGGCGCCGTGCCAATAGTCGACAACACGGGCGGGGCCGTCGGGCAGCGGCTCGCCGGCGATCCAGCGGAGCCGATAGGCGAGATCGTAGCGCATGCCCGCTTTGGTCGGCTGGCTGGGCACCCAGAAGGCGACGATATTGTCGTTGGTCTCGTCGATGGTCGACAGCTCGACGAGCATCACCGATCCGGCGCCCCAGTCGCCCTTGGGCTCGACCCAGAGCGAGGGGCGCTTCTCGTAGAACACGCCATCATCCTGATAATGATCGTGATTGCGATCGCGCTGGAGCAGGCCGAAGCCTTTGGGGCTGCGATCGGCGAAGCTGTTGATGGTCGGGCCGTCCGGGTTCGATAGCGGGCGCCACAGCCGCTCGCCCTTGCCGTTGAAAATCAGTAGGCCGTCGGAATCATGGATCTCGGGGCGCCAATCGGTCGCCTTGCCCCGGTTGGCCTGATCGTACCAGAACATGCTGGTCAGCGGCGCGATGCCCAGCCGGGCGACGTCCTTGCGCAGGTGCAGCGTCGTCTCGACGTCCTGCACGACGCCGGTGTCGGTCTTGTGGTTGGTGAAGCGATAGGCGCCGACCACGCTCGGCCCTTCGAGCAGCGCGTCGATCAGCAGCGCGCCATCGGCCGAGCGGCCCAGCCAAAAGCGGGTGAAGGAGGGGAACTCCTCCGCCAGCGGTCCGCCGCTGTTGATCGCCAGCCCGCGCGCGGACAGCCCATATTGGTCGAGCGCGCCCGACGAACGGAAATAGGAGGCGCCGGCAAAGGCCAGCCAGTCGCTCGATCCGCTCGCATTCATCGCGCGGAAGCCCGAGAAACCGCCATTCGCGCCGAGTGCCGCGAGCGGGCCATCGGCCGGCATGTCGAACAGGGCGGGGCTGTAGTGGAAGGGCCGCGCGACATTGCCCTCGACGAGGAAGATCGAAACCGGCGTCGGCTGGAAATGGTTGATCGGGAAGAAGCGGACACCTCCGTCGCCTGCGTGTCCTCGCAACTGTGTCGCGGACGCTTTGTACTGGATCGCGTTCAGCGCGTCATAGTCGACGCGGCCGACCCCGGCGGAGGCCGGTGGAGGCGCCTTCCAGGGCTGGCGCGCGAGTGCCGCTGCCTCTGCCTTCAGTCGCTCCCAGGAAAAGGGCTGCGCCTCGCCCCGGGTCGCGGCTGCGAACAGGCGGCCAGAAGGCAGGGCGGCAGCAACACCCAGCGCGGCGAGAAGGTCACGTCGCGACGTTTTCATGGCGTAACAATACGGGGCAAACGTTCCGCTTTTCAAGGGGCGGCCTGGGCGCCCCCTCCCGCGCTCAGACCTTGTCGGCGTAGATCATCCGGCCTTCGCCCAGCGTCGCCAGCGTATCCTCCAGATCGGCCGCGGACAGCGCGAAGCATCCTTCCGAGCGGCCGAGCTTGCCATGCTGGGAGATCATGTCCCGCCCGACATACCAGGCCGAGTGCACCACGATGGCACGCGGCTCGACATTGCTGTTGGTGTTGTCGAGGCCATAGAGCCGGCGCGAACGACCATGCTGGCC
>DATGEV010000171.1:0-7983 GCA_035309885.1 Sphingomonas sp. | reverse complement strand
CGAGCATATGCTGATCCTCAAACTCACCTCGCCGGAGGGCCGCGTCCACTATGTCTGCGCCGCCTTCCCGAGCGCGTGCGGCAAGACCAACATGGCGATGCTGGAGCCCTCGATCCCCGGCTGGAAGGCCGAGACGATCGGCGACGACATCGCCTGGATGCGCTTCGGCAAGGACGGGCGGCTCTATGCGGTGAATCCGGAAGCGGGCTTCTTTGGCGTGGCGCCGGGCACCGGCCTCAAGACCAACCGCAACGCGATCGAGACGCTGCACGCCAACTGCATCTACACCAACACCGCGCTCACCGATGACGGCGACGTGTGGTGGGAGGGGCTGACCGACACCCCGCCCTCGGTGATGACCGACTGGCGGGGTGAGCGCTGGGATCCCTCGGTCGGCACGCCGGCCGCGCATCCCAACGCGCGCTTCACCGCGCCGGCCGACCAGTGCCCGGTGATCGCCGACGAGTGGGACGATCCCGCCGGCGTGCCGATCTCGGCGATCCTGTTCGGCGGCCGTCGTGCCACGGCGGTGCCGCTGGTGACGGAAGCGTTCGACTGGCAGCATGGCGTCTATCTTGCCGCCAACATCGCGTCGGAAGGCACGGCGGCGGCCGAGGGCAAAGTGGGTGAACTCCGTCGCGATCCCTTCGCGATGCTGCCCTTCTGCGGCTACAACATGGCCGATTATCTCGGTCACTGGCTGCGTATGGGTTCGGCCGCGGCGTCGGATCCGGCGCATCTTCCGGGGCTCTATCTCGTCAACTGGTTCCGCAAGGGCGCCGACGGCAAGTTCCTGTGGCCTGGCTATGGCGAGAATGCCCGCGTGCTGAAGTGGATCGTCGAGCGCGTCGAGGGCAAGGCCGAGGCGACCGACACCGCGATCGGCCGCGTGCCGACGCTGGGTGCGCTGGACCTCGACGGGATCGAGCTCGATCCGGCGAAGCTCGGCGAGCTGCTGGCAGTGGATGCCGCGACGTGGCGCGAGGAAGCCGCGCTCGCCGCGCGCGACCTCAAGAAGCTAGGCGACCGCGTGCCGGGTGCGATCTGGGAGGAGCAGGAGGCGCTCGAACAGCGCCTCGCCTGATCGAAAAGGGGAGAGGGCGGTGCTCGCACCGGCGAGTGCCGCCCGAACTTTATCTGGGCCATGGGCTCATGCCGGAATGCGTCTGAGGCAGGGCAGTGCGCTGACATTCGCCGCACTTGCCGTCTTTCGTCATCCCGGACTTGATCCGGGATCCATATGCGCAGCGCTGCTCAGGGGACGCGGCGTTCATGGATTCCCGCCTTCGCGGGAATGACGGGGATGAGTGGCGGGTCGTGCGACCTATTCCTCAAAACGGCTCGTGGCATCACGATCGCGGTCGTATCGCTTGGCGAGCGGAAACGGCGGCAACCAGGACTCGCGACGGACGATCCAGCTTTCGTAGGTTGGCATCAGTTGGTCAGGCGCATCCAGCGACCCCAAATTCACTTCGATTTCGTCTGCGGTGCGTCCGAAAATGGACGAGCCGCAGCGAGGGCAGAAAAATCGCCCGGCATAGTCGCGTGTCTCGCCATCGATCGTCACCGCATCCTGAGGGAACACCGCGGAAGCGTGAAAAAGGGCTCCGTGATACTTGCGGCAGTCGAGACAGTGACAAAGGCCGACCCGGTATGGGAGCCCCGACGCCACAATTCGGACGCTGCTGTACAGGCAACCGCCCGTGAATCGGTCCATGCTGCATCTCCTCAGAGGTGAGCGTCTCCAAGGCTTGTCTCACCCGCAGCAAATGTCCGCAACTCGGCCAGGCTGTGTAGAAACTCGATTTCGACGGTGCGGCGCGAAATTTCGATTCAAATTCGGGTGACAATCGATTCTGCTCTGGCGCCGCCATGTCGTAACTTATTCAGAAGTTGCTCGTTTCGGTTGCGGCGAGCCGTTTTCACACAGCCTGGGGCGCTTCCTGTCGCTGCAGTCATGGTCAAGCCGTAACGATCTTCCCCTCGCTCACCGCCACCGGCCACGGCGTCAGCGCCTGACCCGCGCAGGGGCCGCCGACACATGCCCCACCCTCGACCGTAAACAGCGCGCCGTGCCAGCTGCACGCGATCAGGCTGCCGTCATGCGTCAGATAGTCGTCGAGCACCTGCGCCAGCGGTAGCCCCGCGTGCGGGCAGCGATCGACGTAGCCATGCACCGCCTCGCCCTTGCGCACCACGAAGCCGTGGAAGCGCCCGGCGCGCATCTGGAGCACGAAGTTGCGCGCCGTGCCGTCGGCGATGGTGTCCAACGGGCAGAGCGTCACGCCGGCAGGCGTGCTGCTCAGCCGCGCAACGTCGGGCTCGGCTTCGTTCACTTGGGGAGTTGCGCCTTGGGGAAGCCTTCCCACACGGTATCGTAGTCGGGCTGGCAGAGCGGGGTTTCCATCGCCCAGCGGGTCGGGCGGATGACGTGGCGGCTCTCGAACATGAAGGCCATCGTGCTTTCGATCTTGTGCGGCTTGAGATCGGCGGCGATCGCCTTCTCATAGCTCGCCCAGTCCGGGCCGTGGCCGTTCATCTGGTTGTGGAGCGAGGCGCCGCCAGGGGCGAAGCCGCCCTCCTTGGCGTCATAGGCGCCTTCGATCAGCCCCATATATTCGCTCATCACGTTACGGTGGAACCAGGGCGGGCGGAACGTATGCTCGGCCACCATCCAGCGCGGCGGGAAGATCACGAAATCGACATTCGCGGTGCCGTGCGTGTCGCTGGGCGAGGTCAGCACGGTGAAGATCGAGGGATCGGGATGATCGAAGCTGACCGTGTTGATCGTGTTGAAGCGGCGCAGATCGTAACGCGCCGGAGCGAGGTTGCCGTGCCACGCCACCACGTCGAGCGGGGAGTGGTCGAGCGTCGTCGTCCACAGCTTGCCCTGGAATTTCTGGATCAATTGGGTGGGCTGGTCGACATCCTCGAACCACGCCACCGGCGTCTCGAAATCGCGCGGATTGGCGAGGCCGTTGGCGCCGATCGGGCCGAGATCGGGCAGGCGGAAGAGGTGGCCATAATTCTCGCAGACATAGCCACGCACCGGTCCGTCGATCAGCTCGACACGGAAGCGCACGCCGCGGGGCACGATCGCGATGTGGAGTGGGGCGACGGTCATCACGCCCATCTCGGTGACGAGGCGCAGCGTGCCCTGTTGCGGCACGATCAGCAGTTCGCCGTCGGCCGAGAAGAAGACGCGCCCCTTCATCGATCGGTTGGCGGCGTAGAGGTGGATGCCCGATCCGTCGCCGGTCGCGACGTCGCCGTTGCCGCCATAGGTGATCAGGCCGTCAACGAAGTCGGTGGGGGCGTCGGGCAGCGGCAGCGGATCCCAGCGCAGGCGGTTGGGGCTGGGCGGCAGCTCGTCGAACGGGCCCGAGCGCAGCAGCGGCGCGCCCTCATAGGGGACGAACGGCGCGTGGTTGGCGGCGGGGCGCATGCGGTAGAGCCAGCTCCGCCTGTTCTCGGCGCGCGGCGCGGTGAAGGCCGAGCCGGACAGCTGCTCGGCATAGAGGCCGAAGGGCACATGCTGCGGAGAATTGCGCCCGACTGGCAACGCGCCCGCGACGGCCTCGGTGGCGAAGTGGTTGGCGAAGCCGGGGAGATAGGTCTCGCTCACGCGCGTCTCGCTCTTCGTCGCTTCGGCAGTCTCGAACATCTTTCCCCCCGCTCCGATAAGATGATGCCCCCTCCCGCCGGGCGGGAGAGGGCGAATGTCGTCAGGCGTCGACGGTGATCACGCCACGGCGAATCTGGTCGAGTTCGATCGACTCATAGAGCGCCTGGAAGTTGCCGTTGCCGAAGCCTTCATTGCCCTTGCGCTGGATGATCTCGAAAAAGATCGGGCCGAAGGTGTTCTCCGTGAAGATCTGGAGCAGGATGCCCTCGTCGCCAACATCGCCGTCGATCAGGATGCGGTTCTTCTTGAGCCGCTCGAGATCCTCGCCATGGCCGGGGACGCGCTTGTCGACCAGCTCGTAATAGGTCTCGATCGTGTCCTGCAGCTTCACGCCGCGCGCGCGCAGCTTCTCCACAGTCTCGTAGATATTGGCGGTGGTGAGCGCGAGATGCTGGATGCCTTCGCCGTTGTAATCGCGGATGAATTCCTCGATCTGGCTCTTGTCGTCCTGGCTCTCGTTGAGCGGAATGCGGATCGCCTTGTCGGGCGCGATCATCGCCTGGCTGAACAGGCCGGTGGCCTTGCCCTTGATGTCGAAATACTTCTGCTCCTCGAAGCCGAAGAGCTTGGAGTAGAAGGCCGACCACACGCGCATCTGGCCGCGCTTCACATTGTGGGTGAGGTGATCGAGCAGGTCGAGGCCGACATTGTTCTGGGCGGCTGCCTCCTGCCAGCCGGGGATTTCCTCCCAGACGGCGAAGGGATCGTTGTCGACCAGATAGAGCAGCGATCCGCCGATGCCTTGAATCGCATAGGTGCCCGGGAAGGCGCTGGCCGAGGTGTTGGCGTCGGTCGCGCCGCGCTCCAGCGCGATGCGGTGCGCCTCGGCGGCGTTGGCGACCTTGAAGGCCATGCCATTGGCCGACGGGCCGTGTGCGGCGCGGAACGCGGCCGCATGGCCCTCGCCGGCGTTGAGCACGAAGGCGATGCGGCCCTGGCGATAGAGCGTCAGCTTGCGCGCCGGCACCTGGGCGGCGGGAACGAAGCCGAGCTGCTCGAGCTGGGTGCCCATCTTCACGGGATCGGGCGAGGTGAACTCGCAGAACGCGAAGCCGTCGAGGCCGAGCGGGTTCGTGTCATCCGGCGTCATGGTCGTCATCTCCGAAATCAGTAACGTTCGTTACTATATGGTATCGCGACCCTGTTCGTCAAAGGCGCGAGGCGCCCTGCCGTGCCTGGCGCGCGATGGACGATGAACGCGGGACAAAGAAAAAGGGGCGCGGCCTTGCAACCACGCCCCTCTTTTTTCCGGACCCGAGGTCTAAAACCCGACCTGGAGCCCGGCACGCAACGCTACTGACACATGACTCTGCTGCTGCTCACCGCTGAACTCGCCAGTGATGACGTAGCCGCTGGTGCCGCCCTTGAGGCGGATCGCGCCGGTCCAGCCGCTGGTGCGGTCTTCCGGCGTCAAAGTGAAGTTCTGGCCGCCCGTGAAGTGGGCGGTGGTGCTGCCCAGCGTCCCGCCGATCAGCTGGCGGCGGCCGCCTTCGAGCTCGCCACGCAGGAAACCGCCTTCGTCGGCCGACTGATCGAAGAAGTTGTAGCCCAGCGCCAGCGCGCCATTGGCGGCGAACTCGTCGCTGGTGCGGCCGTTAACGATCAGGTTGACCGCGGCATCGCTGCCGGTTTCGGCGTAATGGCCCTCCTTCAAATGATAATAGTCGATCGAGACCTGCGGCCGGAGCGAGAAGGCGCCGAGCTGGAGCTTGTAGGAGGCGCCGGCCGTGCCCGAATAAAGCTTGCCGTTCCACGAGCCGGTGGAGGCGCGTAGCACCGGGTCGGTGCCGTCCATGCCGATGAAGCGACGATGGCTCTTGAAGTCCACCGTGCCGTAAGATCCGCGCGCGAAGGCGTGGAGCGGGCCCCAGTCGGACCGCCAATAGGCGCCGAGCTCATACTGGTTGGCGTTGACCTCGTTGGGCGTGTCGGAATCACTGTCCTGCCCGGCGAGATAGGCCACCGACAGGCCGAAGCGGCCGATATTGCCGACCTGGATCTCGGCGCCGCCCGACGCGCCCCAGCCGGTGATGCGGTAACCCGACGTGTCGCCGATCGACTTGGTGCGGCCCCAGCCGACCTGCTGGATCCAGAAGCCCCAATTGCCTTCGTCGGCGAGCGGCGAGTCGGGATCGGCGAGAATGCGCGCGGTGGCGCGCGAAGCCGAGCTCACCGTGTCGAACGCGCCGCCGGCATGATCGGGCAGCAGCTCGCGCAGGCTGTGCGTGAGGGTGGGGGCGTCGTTGATCGACAGGAAGGCGCCGCCGACCGGCTTGTCGGCCGAGATCGCCGCGTAGATCGCGTCATAGGCGCTGCTCAGCGAGCGGTTGAGACCGAGGTCGGTCGCGGTCTTGCGCGCGACAACGACGTCGACGCCGTTGCCGCCGGCGCTAGTCGCGACGCTGCTCTTGAACAGATAGGGCAGCGTGGTGCCGGTGGTCGCGATGTTGTTGACGCCGCTCACGGATCCCGCGGTGACGACGGTGTAGGTGCCCGCGGTGTGCGCGAGATCGATGAAGTGCAGCGCCAGCTTCGACGCGGTGTCGAAGCTCGCTGCGCCCGCGACGACATAGTGGGTGGCGTTGCCCGTGGCGTCGACGGTGATGCCGAGCGTGCCGCCGCCCGTCACCGCCAGCGAGGCGAGCGCGGTGGTGCCCGTGCTGGTGAGGTTGAAGCTGCCGCCCGACACCGTCAGCGCGACACCGCCGCTATTGGCGAGCATGCCGGTGAAGCTGGCGGTGCCGCCGATCGACAGGCTGTCATTGCCGCCGCCGAAGTCCGCCTGGCCTGTGAAGCTGGAGGTGCCGGCCAGCGACAGCGTGTTGTTGCCCGCGCCAAAGCTCACATTGCCGACATAGGTGGCGGCGTTCGACAGCGCGAGCGTGTTGGCACCCGCGCCGAAGCTGGTGTTGCCGGCCATGCTGCCGGCCGCGATGGTGAAGCGGTCGTCGCCCGTGCCGAACTTCACGTCGCCGACGATCGACGGCACGGTGGTGCCGGTCGAGGGCGCGATCTGGTTGACCTGGGTGGCGCCTGTGGCCGCCGACAGATCGATCGCGACATTGCTTGCGCCGCCAGCGGCGGAGATCGCGCCGCTGTTGGTGACGAGCGCGAGCGTGCCCGACTTGTCGAGGATCGCGGTGGCGCTGGAGGCAGTGCCCGCCGCGGCGGCCTTGATCGATCCGCTGTTGGTGATGCTCGACAGGGTCGCACCGCTGTCGATCTGGAAGGCGACGCTGGTGTCGGTGCCCTTGCTGGAGCCGGCCGCGCTGACCGATCCGGTCACCGTCGCGGTGGGTACCGTGGCGCCGCTGCCGATGCGGATGCCGGTGGCGCTCGCGTCGTTGGAGGACGCGGCGACCGTGCCGCCGATCGTCATTGCGTTGGCGATGTTCACGCTGCCACCCTGGCCGCCGATGACGAGCGCATTCGCGGCGACGCCGTCATATACGCCAGTGCCCACGACGCGGCCGTTGATGACGAGGCCGCTCTTGTTCGCATCCGACGCCACCGCGCCCAGCGTGATCGCCTGCCCGCTGCCGATCAGCAGGGCGGGCGCGCTGCCGTAGGAAGTGAGCGACGCAGCGGCGGTGGTGACGGTGTTGCCGTTGGCGTCCTTGGTCGAGGTCGACGCGGTGAAGAGCACGCCACCCGCGACGCTGCCGCCGATCTGCATCGCCGGCCCGCCCTGGAGTAGGTTGTCGGCGGTGAGCTTGGTGATGTCGGTGGGCAGTCCGATCGAGCTGTAGCCCGTCGACGCGATCGACGCCTGCACCACCAGGGTACCGCCGATGTCACCGGTCAACAGCGCGCCGGACGCGTTGGCGCCCTTGACACTGATCGAGCCGTTGAGGGCGACGTTGCCGCTGATCGCACCGGCACGGACGCCGACGCTGCGGTCACCGGCGACGTTGATCGTGCCGGTCTGCTGGAGGTCACCGGTGAGCGGGCCGTCGAGCGCGATGCCGGCTGAGTCATTGCCCTGAACGGTGATCGTGCCGCTGTTGGTGATCGTGCCGGTGAAGGCGCCGGCGGTGTGGATGCCGAAGCGGTTGGAGCCCTTGGCGAACGGCCCGTCGGGCACGGTGTCGCCATTGGTATCTGCGGGGGCATAGGCTTCGCTGACGGTGATCGTGCCGCTGTTGGTGATCGATCCGGTCACGCCGGCATTGGCGAGGATGCCGTTCGCGTTGTTGGCTTCCTTGATGGTGATGCCGCCGGCGTTGGTGACGCTGTTGTTGCTGTCGATCGTCACCGCACTGCCCGACGTCGGATTGATCGCACCGCTGCTGGTGATG
>DATGEV010000170.1:0-11709 GCA_035309885.1 Sphingomonas sp. | reverse complement strand
TGACAGCTTGCCCGCGGCGACGTGGTATTGATAGGTCATGTGGCAGGGCGGCAGCGCCATGCCGTCGAGCTCGGCGACGTTCCAGCCGGTGAAGATATGACGGCGCGAGGCGGGATTGTTCCGCAGCCCCTCGACCAGCTCGGCGATCTGGTTGATGCCGGTGGCGGCTCGGCGGAACAGGCCGGGATGGTCTGCCGCCGGCTCGTAAAGTGGCCAGTCGACCCACTGCTTGCCATAGACGGGCCCAAGCTCGCCCCATTCGGCGGCGAAGGCGTCGTCGTCGAGGATACGCTGCTCGAAGGCGTCGCGGTCGATGTCCTCGCCCGAATGCTTGCGGTAGCGGGCGAGCGGCCAGTCGGTCCAGATATGCACCTTCTGCTCGACCAGCGGGCGGATGTTGGTCGATCCGCTGAGGAACCACAGTAGTTCGCGCGCCGCCACCTTCCACGCCACGCGCTTGGTGGTGAGCAGCGGGATCGCGTCGTTGGCGAGCGAAGTGCGGATCGTCGGCCCGAACAGCGAGCGGGTGCCGACCCCGGTGCGGTCACGCCTTTCGTCGCCCTCAGTCCACACCGCCCGCAGCAGATCGAGATATTGGTGCTCGGGGTGAGGGTTGGACGACATTCAAACGCTCCGCGAAAGGGGGACCGGCACCATAGCGGCTTTGATGGGGGCGGCCAGAGTAGGTCGGGATCGAAAAGCGGGATCGGTCTCTACAGCGTGCGTCCCGCGGCGTCGCAGGGGCGGATCGCTTCGGGCGCCGGGCGAGGGCCGTAGGCCTCGAAGATGGCAAGATAGCCGCCCGCCGACGGCATCGGCACCTGCTTCACACGCTGATAACCAACCGCGCGGAACTCGCAGTCCAGCAACGCCGGCGGGGTACCGTGCTGGCTGGTGGGCCGATCGGCATCCACCACGACGACGCGGCCGTCGGCCTTGAGGGCCGGGCGCACGTTCCACAGAAACTCATAGGGCTGGGCGATCTCGTGGTACATATGCACCATCAGCACCCGGTCGAAGCTGCCATGGGGCAGGCGTGGATTGGCGGGATCGCCAAGCCGCACGCTGACATTGTCGAGCCGCTCGCGGCTGACGCGTTCGGCCAGCCGGTCGCGCACTTCGGGCAGGATGTCCTCGGCCAGCACGCGGCCGTCAGCGCCGACCCGGGAGGCGAGGCGGATGGTGTAATAGCCCTCACCCGCGCCAATGTCGGCCACCGTCATGCCGTGCCCGATGCCGGCCTTGTCCATCACCGCGCGTGCCTCGTTCAGGCGGTCGCGTGCGAGTTCGGTCGCATAGCTCGCTGAGACGATGGTCGAGACCGGGCGCGCCGGCGCGGGGAAGCCGTGGCTGTCGCGCGTCGCCTCGTTCTTGCGCTCAACGCCCGGCTTGCAGGCGGTCAGCGGCAGAAGCAGGGCGAGGCCGGCGATCAGGGCGCGGCGTGGCGTCAATCGACGTCCTCCACCTCCACCGTCTCGCCCGTCACGCGCTGCGACAGGGCAGCAGCCATGAACGGATCGAGTGCGCCGTCGAGCACGTCGCCCGGCGCGGTGGAGGTGACGCCGGTGCGCAGATCCTTCACCAGCTGATAGGGCTGGAGCACGTAGGAGCGGATCTGGTGGCCCCAGCCGATATCTGTCTTGCTGGCGTTGGTGGCGTTGGCCACCGCCTCGCGTTCCTGCAGTTCGCGTTCGTACAGGCGGGCACGGAGCTGGTTGTAGGCTTCGGCCTTGTTCTTGTGCTGCGAACGCTGGTTCTGGCACTGCACGACGATACCGGTGGGCAAGTGGGTGATTCGCACCGCCGAATCGGTGGTGTTGATGTGCTGTCCGCCTGCGCCCGACGCGCGATAGGTGTCGATGCGCAGTTCGCTTTCGTTGATCTGCACCTCGATATTGTCGTCGATCTCGGGATAGACCCAGACCGAGGCGAAGCTGGTGTGGCGGCGCGCCGAGCTGTCATAGGGCGAGATGCGGACGAGGCGGTGGACACCGCTCTCGGTCTTGGCCCAGCCATAGGCGTTCTCGCCCTTGAGCATCATCGTGGCGGACTTGATGCCCGCCTGCTCGCCGGCGTGATAGTCGATCAGCTCGACCTTCATGCCGTGGCGCTCGGCCCAGCGCTGGTACATGCGCTGGAGCATCTGTGCCCAATCCTGGCTCTCGGTGCCGCCGGCGCCGGCGTTGACCTCGATATAGGTGTTGTTGGCGTCGGCCTCGCCGGCCAGCAGCGCCTTCACCTTGTCCTCTTCGGCACGCACCGCGAGCGCGGCGAGGCTGGCGACTGCCTCATTCTCCATGTCGGTGTCGCCTTCCGCCTCAGCCATCTCGATCAACTCGACGGTGTCGTTGCGCTCGCTCTCGATCGTCTTCACCGCCGCGATCGATTCGTCGAGGCGGCGGCGCTCCTGCATGATCGCTTGCGCCTGCTTGGGATCGTTCCAGAGCGAGGGATCCTCGACGCGCGCGTTGAGCTCGTCGAGACGGCGCAGCGCGCGGTCCCACTCGATGAAGCGGCGGACGAGCGCCATTGCGGCGTTGATCTTGTCGACATGGGCTTGCGCTTCGGCGCGCATCGTCTGTGTTCCTTCGTCTCAACCACCCGGCTGATCATTGGCGTGTCGAGCGAGGTCGAGGCACGGTCATGCGGGCAAATACCCCGACGGGGGCACGCTGTCGGCGGGATTTAGTAAATCCCCCCCTCTCTCTGCAAGAAGTCGCTGTCGCGGGGCGGCGCCTGCTTCTTCGGCGCCTCGGCCACGGCGGTGTCGTGCTTGATGGTGCGGCGCGGTTCGGTCTCGGGCTTGAACGCCTCCCAGATGATCGGCGAGAGCGGATCGGGCGACGGCCAGCCGCCATAGACGCGACGGCCCGAATGGCGATCGATCCGCACCATGCGCACGCCCGGCGCCAGGCGGAAGGGCACGATCGGATCGTCCTTCATCGTGGCGATGGCATATTGCTTGAAGATCGGCGCGGCGATCGTGCCGCCCTGCGCATAGGCGCCGAGTGGGCGCGGCCGGTCGAAGCCCATATAGACGCCGCCGACGATGTCGGGCGATCCGCCGACGAACCAGACGTTGGTCGGGCCCGACGTGGTACCGGTCTTGCCGAACAGCGGGCGGTTGAGATCGCGCAGCGCGACTGCGGTGCCGCGCTGGACGACGCCTTCCATCATGTGGACGATCTGGGTGGCGGTGAGCGGATCGATCACCTGCACGCCACGCACCGGCGGGCGGGGCATGGCCTTGCCATCCCAGTTGGGCGCGTTGCAGGCTTCGCACGGGCGGTTGTCGGCACGCCAGATCACCTTGCCGTGGCGATCCTGGACATAGTCGATCAGCGTCGGCGGCATCTTGCGGCCGAGATTGTCGAGTGCGGAATAGGCATTAACCATGCGCAGTACGGTGGTGTCGCCGGCGCCCAGCGCGAAGGCGAGCTGGTTCGGATAGTTGCCGACGCCGAGCTTCTTGGCCTGCGCGGTCACCTTGTCCATGCCGATCTGGCTGGCGATGCGCACCGTCATCAGGTTGCGCGACTGCTCGAGGCCCCAGCGCATCGTCTGCGGGCCGGCATAACCGCCCGTGAAGTTGCGGAAGCATTTGGTACCGAGCAGCGCCGACTGGAACACGCAGAACGGCCCATCGACGACGATCGAGGCCGGCGTCATGCCATTGTCGAGCGCAGCCGAATAAACCACCGGCTTGAATGTGGAGCCCGGCTGGCGCAGCGCCTGGGTGGCGCGGTTGAAGGCCTGGCCCTTGAAGTCCCAGCCGCCCTGCATGGCGAGCACCTGCCCCGTGTGCGGGTTCTCGATCACCATGCCGCCCGAGATCGCCGGGATCGAGCGCAGGTCCCAGACGCCAGCGTCCTTCTTGACGACGATCACGTCGCCCGCGTGCAGGAAGTCGAAGGCGCGGCCGCCAACGCCACGCTTGGGCATGGTTGCGGCATAGGACGGCAGCGTGCCGGTCGTGCCGTCCTCGAAGCCGAGTTCGGCGCTGCCGCCGCCCTTGGAGAGCACGACGGCTGCCTTCCAGTCGGAATAGCCGGTGCCGATGCTGGCGGCGAGCAGGCGGCCCTGCCAGCCTTCGCCCACCTCGATATGGCGCATCGGGCCCGACCAGCCCTTGCCAAGATCGTAGCGAACGAGGCCATCACGCAGGGCTTTCTCGGCCGCCGCCTGCTTCTCGGGATCGAAGGAGGTGCGTACCCACAGGCCGCCGGCATAGACCGAATAGGGGCCGTCACCCTCATTCTCGCCGAACTTGGCGATCAGCTCGCGGCGGACCTCCTCGACGAAATAGCCGGGTGCCATGTCCTGCTTGACCGCGGCGCGCTGGATGGCGCCGAGCGGCGCGGCTTCGGCGGTGGCGCGCTGGGCTTCGCTGATATAGCCATTCTTCGCCATTTCGCGCAGCACATAGGATCGCCGGGCCAGCGCGCGGTCGGCGTCATGCTCGGGCGTATAGTTGCTGGGGGCCTTGGGCAGAATAGCGAGATAGGCCATCTCGGGAAGGGTCAGATCCTTGACGTCCTTGCCGAAATAGCCCTGCGCTGCGGCTTCGACGCCATAGGCGTTCCTCCCTAAGAAGATCTGGTTGAGGTAGAGCTCCATGATCTGGTGCTTCGAGAGCGTGTTCTCGATGCGGATCGCGAGGATCGCCTCGCGCACCTTGCGCTTCACGGAATATTCGTTGCCGGTCAGCAGGTTCTTGGCGACCTGCTGGGTGATGGTGGAGCCGCCGCGGGCGCGCTCGCGCGAGCCATATTTGCGGGCATAGTCGAACACCGCGCTGGCAAGCCCGCCGACGTCGATGCCGTGGTGCGAGAAGAAGCTCTTGTCCTCGGCCGAGACGAAGGCGTCGACCAGCAGCGGCGGGAATTCGGCGTAGGAGAGCTGGATGCGGCGTTCGCGCGCAAAGGTGTAGACCGGGCCGCCATCGACGCCGCGCAGGTTGGTGGGCAGCGGCGGCTCGTAGGTGAGCAGCTTGTCGGGCGAGGGCAGGTCGCGCGCGAAGATCAGCCAGATCGCCAGCCACGCCACCAACACGAGGGCGAGCAACGCGCATGCCGCCTTGGCCCAGCGCGACGCCAGCAGCTCCCGCCACCGCGCTCCCTCGGTCCGCCTGATCCTGACGCGTCCGCCGTTATCCGCCTGCTCGTCCATGCCGGCGAGGGTCTAGCAGCTTGCGCCAGCTTTGGAAGCCAGCGTGCGGCGGGATGCGGGCGGACGTGGTGGAAAGCGTGAGGTCAGTCGCGCAGGGCCAAGTCGGTGCGGCCCACACGGCGCGCGAAATGCGCCTCGACCGCGCGCGTGACGCCAACCGCGAGGCGATGCTGATAGCCCTTGGAGAAGAGCAGCTTCAGGTCGCCCGGATCGGTGATGTAGCCGGTTTCCAGCAGCACCGCCGGCACGTCGGGCGCCTTGAGCACGGCGAGCCCGGCGAAGCGGTGATAGGTGGTCTTGAAGTCCACACCCTGATCGGTGAGCTCATGCTGGAGCAGATCGGCGAAGCGCGACGAGGTGTTCATCGTCTCGCGCTGGGTCAGGTCGATCAGGATCGACGAGACGTCGTTGGACTGCGCGTCGAGGTTCACGCCGTTCAGGATATCCGCCTTGTTCTCCTTGGCGGCGAGCTGGGCGGCGACGCGGTCGGACGACACTTCCGACAGCGTATAGACGGTCGCACCGTTGGCGGTGGAGCCCGGCGCGCTGTCACAATGGACCGAGATGAACAGGTCGGCGTGCAGCCGCCGCGCGATCTCGCGCCGTTCGGACAGCACCAGGAATCGATCGTCCGAACGGGTCATCGCGACGCGCACCCGGCCCGAGGCGAGCAGCTCGTCGCGCACCGCCTTTGCGATGGCGAGCGCGGCGTCCTTCTCGCGATATTTGCCGTCGACGGAGAGCGAGCCCGGATCATGGCCGCCATGGCCGGCATCGATCACCACCAGTGGCTTGTCGGCGCGGCCGGCGACGGGCGGGATTGCGAGATGATAGGGCTGGGGCGCCTCGAGCGGGACGGTGACGCTCTGCGTGTCGCCGCTGCTGTGGAGCGCGACCGGGGTATAGAGCGTGCGGCCGGCGCGTGCTGCGACCTCGAACGCGCGCGGGCTAGCGTCGGCGAGCTGGATGACCAGCGACTTGCGATCATCGGCAAGGCGCGCCGAGCGCACCACGCTGGGCCCCGACAGATCGAACACGACGCGGCCGATGCCGGGCTTCAGCTGGCCGACGCGAGTTTGCATGATCGGTCCGCCCGACGCGCTCGCACCGCCGGGGACGAGGCCGGCGATGTCCACCGCCAGCCGACGCGGGCCTTCGAGCAGGAATCCAGAGGCGCTCTCGACGGCATCGTCGAAGGCGAGCGTGATGGCGTTGCCATTCACCGACACGGCGCCCAGCACGGCTGCTGCCGCTGACGTGGAGGGGGCCACGAAGGCCCCCAGAAGCAGCAGCACGGTCCCGCACAGGCGGGCACGAAGCCGCATCGAGTCAAAATGCATGAGCCCGCTGGTCCCCAACAGTGCTCCCCCGGCTCCCGACTAGGTGGAGCACGTCATTACAGGGTGAAGGGATTTAGTGAGTTTGTCATTAACCGTAACGGAACGGATTCGACTGGCCGTGCGTCAGGCGGGGGCAGCCGCTTCTCCTGCCAGCATCTTGAGCGGGATCGTGGGATCGGCGAGCTGAGCGCGGTCTGCTGTGACACGCCTCGTCACCAGATTGCGGCCCTGCACATAGTCTTTGGTGGCATTAACGCAGTCGAGCGCGACCACATGACCCTGCTTCAGATAGACGATCGAGAAGCTGCGGGCCGCCGGGTCGCCGCGCAGGATCTCCTCATCATGGCCGGTCGACAGGCCGACGGTCTGGAGCCGGAGGTCGTACTGGTTAGACCAGAACCAGGGGACCGCATGGTAGGGTTCGGGTTCACCGGTGATCGCCCTGGCGACGATCATGGCCATGTCATTGGCATTCTGCACCGATTCGAGTCGGATCGGCATGCCCTCGGCATAGATGTTGGCGTGTAGCGCGCAGTCGCCGATCGCGAAGATGTCGGGCAGCGAGGTGCGGCCATGCTCATCGACCGCGACGCCGTTGCCGCCCTCGGCGCCGGCCGCGCGCAGCGGCTCGACAGAGGGCACGATGCCGATGCCGACGATCACCATCTCGGCCGGGATCAGCTCGCCGCCGACCAGCCGCACGCCGGACGCGCGGCCATTCTCGTCCTCGATGCTCTCGACCATCGCGCCGAGCCGGATGTCGACGCCATGGTCGCGGTGCTCGGCCTCGTAGAAGCGCGAGAGGGCCCGGCCGGCGACGCGCGCCAGCACCCGGTCGAGCGCCTCCACCACTGTCACCTTCTTGCCGAGCTTGGCGAGCACGGCGGCCGCCTCCAGCCCGATATAGCCGCCGCCGACCACGGCGACGCGGGTGGTGCTGTCGAGTTCGGCGATCATCCGGTCGACGTCGGCGCGGGTGCGTACCGAATGGACGCCGCCGAGGTCATGGCCCGAGCAGGCGAGCCGCCGGGCGTGGCCGCCGGCGGCCCAGATCATCTGGCCATAGCCGATCGTGCCGCCATCGTCGGTGGTGACGGTGTGGGCCTCGGGATCGACCGAGACGACGCGACGGCCGGTGAGCATCGCCACGCCCCGCTCGGCCCAGAAACCCTCGGGGCGCAGCAGGATGCGCTCGAACGGCTTTTCCTGCGCGAGATAATCCTTGCTGAGCGGGGGGCGCTCATAGGGGATCTCAGGCTCCTCGCCGACGATCGCGATCGAGCCCGTGAACTTGTGCTGACGCAGCGCGATCGCCGCCTGCGCTCCGCCATGGCCTGCGCCCACGATCAGGACGTCGTACCGCGATGTCATTGCCCTCTCCCTCATGTCGACCGCCGGGCCGGTGTCTTTGCGCAACGCTAAGGGATGGATGGCGCCCGATGCAGCAAAAAATATGCTTTGCAGTACTATATTTGCGATGAGCGCGGCGCGGCCCCGCCCTTTTCATAGAGGATTGGCGCTGTCATCGTAGAACGATGCGTCGCCCCTTCACCCATCCCGCCCCGCTCCGGCTTGTGTCGAGGGGCCGACCGGCTTTGGATGCGTTGATGCACCAAGCTCGGGTAGTTCGGCCGCGTAACGTCTTGTTGGTCTTTGCCCCTGATGCTGGCGGTCGGATTGGAGAGACGTGCGCATGACGGAAATTGCGGTGGAGGCGCACGGGCTCGTCAAGCTGTTCGGGAATGCGCGTGCGGTCGACGGGGTGAGCCTCTCGGTGCCGGCGGGCAGCATTCACGGCGTGCTCGGCCCCAATGGCGCGGGCAAGACGACGACGCTGCGCATGCTGCTCGGCATTATCGATCCGGACGGAGGATGGCGACGCCTGCTGGGCGAGGAGCGGCCGATGCGGGCCGCCCCGCTGGTCGGCTACCTGCCCGAGGAGCGCGGCCTGTATCCCAGCATGACGCCACGCGATGCGATCGCCTTCCTCGGCGCGCTGCGTGGGCTGTCGCAGGCGGAAGGGCGGCGGCGCGCGCAGGCTCTGCTCGAGGAGGCCGGGCTGGGTGCGGTTGCGATGCGACCGATCCGCACGCTCTCCAAGGGTATGCAGCAGACCGTGCAGTTGCTCGGCACGATCGTCCACAAGCCCCGGCTGCTGGTGCTCGACGAGCCTTTCTCGGGTCTCGACGCGATCAACCAGCAGCGGCTGGAAGAGGTCATCCGCCTGCAGGTCGCGGAAGGCGCGACGGTGCTGTTCTCCACCCATGTCATTGCCCATGCCGAGCGATTGTGCGAACGGATCACGGTGATCGCGCAGGGCGGTGTGCGTTTCGACGGTACGGTTGCAACGGCGCGCGACCGGCTGCCTGCGCGGGTTCATCTTCGCACCCGCCAGGCGACGGGGGCCTGGCGGGCTCAACTGCCGCCTGACACGATCGAGCGCGATCGCAATTTCGCGTTCGCGCTGCCGCGCCAGGGAATCGAGCCGGTGCTGGAGGCGCTGATCGCGGGCGGCGCGGGGATCGAGACGCTGTCGATCGAGCGGCCGAGCCTGCACGAGGCCTTCGTCGATCTGGTGGGGGGGCCGATAGACGCGAACGAATCCGATATGCTCGGCAGCGGCGAGGTGGCGGCATGAAGCGGCTGTTCGCCTCCGCCTGGGTGATCGCGCGGCGCGACTATGTCGCTACGGTCTTTTCGCCTATCTTCCTGCTGTTCCTGATCGGGCCGCTCTTCCCGATCCTGTTCGGCGGCATTTTCAACGCGCTGGGCAATGGCGGCGACGGGCCGCTGCCACGGCCGATCGTGGCGCTCGTAACGGATGCATCGGCGACGGGAGCATTGCTTTCCGCCCGGGCGCGCCTTGTCGCGCGTCTCGGCGACGATGCGTTGCCCGATCTGGCGGCGCAACCGCAGAGCGATGCGGACGGGACGGCGGTCGCGCATCGGCTGCTGACCAGGCCGGGGCCAGGTGGCCACCCCTATGCGGCGGTGCTGGTCGGGCCGCTCGCGCATCCCCGTTTCTTCCTGTCGAACCACGCGCCGGCGGGGCTCGGCGACGATGTCGGGCTTCTGCTCGATACCGCGCGTGCCACGGTTGCGTTGGGATCCGAGGCGCCGCCGCCGGTCGCGCTCGTGCATCAGCGGGTGTCGGCGCCGCCCACTGCACCCACCGCGCATGATCGGATCGGGCTGGCGCGGGGCGCGCAGACGCTGCTGTTCTTCCTGATCGTGCTGCTCGCCGGCATGTCGCTGTCGACCTTCGTCGAGGAAAAGTCGAACAAGGTGATCGAGGTGCTGGCCGCTGCCGTGCCCGTCGACGCGATCTTCCTCGGCAAGCTGGGCGGCATGCTGGCGATCTCGCTCACCGGCGTGGCGGTGTGGGGCGCGACGGCGGCCGCGGCGGTGCTCCTTATCTTCCCCGGTCTGATCGCCCATCTCGTTGCGCCGGCGGTAGGCTGGCCGGTCTTCTGGCTGCTGGGGTTGGTCTATTTTATCGCCAGCTATCTGCTGCTGGGCGCCGTGTTCCTGGGCCTGGGCTCGCAGGCCGGGTCGCCTCGCGAGATCCAGGTGCTGGCGATGCCCGCGACGATGATGCAGCTGTTGCTGTTCGGCTTCGCTTCGGCCGGTGTCCCGCATCCAGAAGGCTGGATGGCGAAGGCGGCGGCGATCTTTCCGTGGAGCTCGCCGCTTGCCATGATCGGCCGCGCCGCCGAACTGCCGGCATTGTGGCCGCATCTGCTGGCGATCCTGTGGCAATTGATGTGGCTGGCGGTGGCGCTCCGTCTGGCGGCGAGCCTGTTTCGCTCTGCCGTGCTCAAGTCGGGCAGCCAGCGGCGCTGGTGGGGCGGTCGCGCCGCGCGGGCCTAGAGCGATTTCGAAGCGGATGGAATCATCCGCTGATTCGGATTTCGCTCTAGCGTCCGTGCGCGTACCGCAAGCAGAATTATCGTGCGATGCAGCAAAAGCACTTGGACATTGGGCGACCCGCTATCAATGAGGGGGCAATGGATACCAAGCTTGTCTTCGAGGCGATCGCACTGCGCAAATGTGTCGATGCCGTCTACAACCGGATGGCGGTCACGCTGGCGCCGCACATTCTCTACACGCGGCACGATGAGCTCTACATCGACGCCGTCACCATCGAGCGCGACGGGCAGCCGCCGCGCGAGCCCAAGCTGGGCACCTTCAAGCTGGCGGGTTTGAAGGGTCTGGCGCTGGGCGGCCGAGTCTTCGCGCCGAATCCGCTGTTCGACCCGCTCGATCAGAAATATAACGGTGTCACCCTGTTCGTGGTGGAACGACCTTAGACCAGTCGTCGATCGTAAAGCGTTGTACGCCGAAATCCGCCATTTCATCGGGTCAGTCGGAAACAATCGCTAATATTCGCTGAATTTCGGCAAGCAGAAAACTCGGGTAAACAGTCCCAGCGTTAGGGTTCCTCCGAACAGGGAGGTACTTATGCGCTTGACGAAGATCTTGAACGGCTCGTTGATGCTGGCGTCGATGATGGCGTTGGCCGCCTGTGAATCCTCGGGCGGCACGCGACTCGGCAGCGTTGGTGTCCCGAGTTCGAATGGCAGCAACGGCTCGAACGGCTCGAACGGCTCGAACGGCTCTGATGGATCGAATGGAACCAACGGCGTGGCCTCCAGCCTGCCGGTCGGTTCGATCACCGGCAACGGCGGCGTCGCCGGTAGCGGCGTCGGATCCAACATCGGTACGCCGGGGCAGCCTTCGCCGCTGGAGCCTGCGCTCGTCACCGCGGGCAACGCGGTGCTCGGGACCAGCGGCGGCCCAGTGGGTTCGGCGACCAACACGCTCGGCACGGCGGTGCCCACCGTCCAGCCGGTCACCAGCGCCCTCAACCAGACGCTGGTCAACACCGGCAATGCGCTCGTCAACGGTGGTACTGGCAAGGCGCCGCTCGTCGACGGCCTGACCTCGGCGGTGTCGCCGCTGGTGACGGTGTCCGCGGGCAACACGGCGACGGTCGGGGGGACGGGTACGTCGCTGGTCGCGATCGGCGCCGGCGCCGGGCAGACCGGCAACGGCTCGCTCGTCGATCTGCATCTGGCGACGACCACGCCGGTGCCGGGTGCGTCCAACCTGCCGGTTCCATCGCTGCCGGTCGTGGGCAATGTGCTGGGTGGCAGTGGTTCCGGCAGTACGCCGGCCGTGCCGGCCGTCGGCAGCGTGT
>DATGEV010000169.1:0-5824 GCA_035309885.1 Sphingomonas sp. | reverse complement strand
TGCGACAGGAGCGCCGCTTCCTTCTTGAACTTCTGCACCGCGCCTTCGACCATCTTCTCGATGATGTTCTCGGGCTTACCGCTCTCGGCGGCCTTCTCGCGGGCAATCGCGCGCTCACGCTCGATCACGTCCTGGTCGAGCTGATCTGCGTGCAGCGCCTGCGGGAAAGCGGCGGCGATGTGCATCGCCAGCTGCTTGCCGAGCGGCTCCAGCACGTCCACGCCGGCATCGGACTCGAGCGCGACGAGCACACCGATCTTGCCCATGCCCGGAACGGCCTGGTTGTGGACGTAGGGGACGATCGCACCCTTTTCGACGGTCAGCACGCGCGCGCGGCGCAGCGTCTGGTTCTCACCGATCGTGGCGACGTTGGCGGTGAGCGCGTCGGCGACGGTGCCGCCGCCCGGATAGGACGCAGCCTTCAGTGCCTCGACGTCATCACCCGTGGTCAGCGCGATGCCGGCGACATTGCGCACGAACGTCTGGAACTGATCGTTCTTGGCCACGAAGTCGGTCTCGGAGTTGACCTCGACGGCAGCACCCTTGGTGCCCGCGACGGCCACGCCGACCAGACCTTCAGCCGCGGTACGGCTCGACTTCTTCGCGGCGGCCGCAAGACCCTTGGAGCGCAGCCAGTCGACGGCGGCTTCCATGTCGCCGGCAGTCTCGGCCAGCGCCTTCTTGCAGTCCATCATGCCGGCGCCCGAGCGCTCGCGCAGTTCCTTGACGGTGGCAGCGGTGATCTCCGCCATGTCGTAAATCCTTTCAGATGTGCATCGTCACCCCGGCCGGAACCGGGGTGACGGGAAGCGGGGCCAACCCCGCCGCTAGAGACGCGATCTTATGACCACGTGACAGGGTTCAGCTGAGCACGGCCTCGGCCGGCGGCTCGTCCATCGCACCGAAGTCGGCGCCGCGCGACGCCTGCGCACCCTGATTGCCGCGGGTCGCCGCCTCGGCGATCAGCTCGCAATAGAGACGGATCGCACGGCTGGCGTCGTCATTCGCCGGGATCGGGAAGGCGATGCCGTCGGGCGAGACGTTCGAGTCGAGGATCGCGACGACCGGAATGCCGAGCGTGTTGGCTTCCTTGATCGCCAGCTCTTCCTTGTTGGCGTCGATCACGAACATCACGTCCGGGATGCCGCCCATGTCACGAATGCCGCCGAGCGAGAGTTCGAACTTGTCGCGCTCACGGGTGAGCTGAAGGACTTCCTTCTTGGTGAGGCCCTGCGTGTCGCCAGCCAACTGCTCCTCGAGCGCCTTGTAGCGCTTGATCGAGCCCGAGATGGTCTTCCAGTTGGTGAGCATGCCGCCCAGCCAGCGATGGTTGACATAGTGCTGACCCGAAGCGCGAGCGGCCTCGGCGATCGGATCCTGCGCCTGGCGCTTGGTGCCGACGAACAGCACCTTACCGCCATGGGCGACGGTCTGGTTGATGAAGTCGAGCGCGCGCGCGAAGAGCGGCACGGTCTGCGACAGGTCGATGATGTGGACGCCGTTGCGATCGCCAAAGATATAGGGCTTCATCTTCGGGTTCCAGCGATGAGTCTGGTGGCCGAAATGCGCGCCAACATCGAGCAGCTGATGCATCGAGACGGACGGTGCCGCCATAGGATAGTCTCCTTCCGGTTGAACCTCTGCGGAGCAGGAACCCAGGCCATCTGAAAGATGGCGGTCGGCACCGGTATGTGCGCTCCGCATGTGGAATGCCGCGCCCTTAGCGGGATCGCCGCTCAGAAGCAACCCTTCGAACACGTCAGCCGACCGTCAAAGGGGCCCCTCGTTTCGGGGGCGAACAAACGATGCTTGACATTGGAACATATATGGAACACAAGGAACATGTCGTGAACATGCCATAGCGCTTCGGCCCGGTGGGCGGCGCGAAGGGGAGATGTCAGGTCATGGTCCACATTATCGCTTCGTTCGCTTTCTCGCTGATCGCGCTGGGCGCATCGCTCGCGATTTTCCAGACCTTGGCCGAGGGGCGTACCAAAATCCTGCATACCCTCGGCCTGGTCGAAGCAGCCCCTTCATTGGCAAGCGTGCGCCCGGCGCGTATCAGGCCAGCGGGGCACTGGCGGGCGACGCCGGCGAGTCTTTCAAGGCAGCGCGCAGTCGCTTAGCCCGGGCGTAGCCGCGGATGCTGAACGGGATGGCGCCCAGATATCCCAACGCGACGATCGACAGGGTCGGCCACGGCGCGCTCACCAGGGCGCCGCCAAGCAAGGCAATCACAGCGAGCGCGCCGAAGCGGATGCCCCGGCGGAGACGCAGCGATCCCCAGCTATAGGTGGCGACGCTGGATACCATGAGTACGGCAACCATTGCCGTCCATGGCGCCACGACATAGGCGGACCGGAAAATCGTGATACCGCTCGCCAGCCAGAGATAGAGCGGCACGAACGCGAGAGCCGCACCCGCCGGTGCCGGAATACCGGTGAAGAACCCGGCCGCCTTACGAGGCTGCTCGGTCGCATCGATCTGGGCATTGAACCGCGCCAGCCTCAGCGCGCAGCAAACGGCGTGCGCCAGCGCGATCGTCCAGCCGAACTGCGGCATATATTGCAACGACCAGAGATAGATCACGACCGCGGGTGACACACCGAAAGCGATGACGTCGGACAGTGAATCGAGCTCGGCACCGAAACGGCTCTCCCCCTTGAGCAAGCGGGCGATACGTCCGTCCAGCCCATCGAGGACGCCCGCCACGATCACGGATCCTACGGCAAGCCCCCATTGCCCCGCGATCGCAAAGCGCACCGCGGACAGGCCGAAGCACAGCGCAAGCGCCGTCACCGCATTGGGCGCAACAGCGCGCAGCGGAATGCCCCGGCGGGGGCGATCTCGGAAGCGCGTGTTCAGCGGCGGCATGACAAGGACGCTCCACCAAGCCCGATCACAATCCGGCGATCACTCACTGGGGCATCGCTCACTGGGCGATGCCGTCGATCCGCTCGTCGCGCCCGGCGACGGCAAGAACTGTCTCGCCCGCAATGGTGCGCTGGCCTAGCAGCACCTGCGGGCTGGTTCCCACCGGCAGATAGACGTCCACCCGGCTCCCGAAGCGAATCAGGCCAACACGCTGGCCTCCGGCAATGATGTCCCCCGGCTTCACGAACGGCACGATGCGGCGCGCGACCAGGCCGGCGATCTGCGTGAAGCCGATCTTCAGCCCGTCACGGCCTTCGACCAGGATATGCTGCCGCTCATTTTCTTCGCTGGCCTTGTCGAGGTCCGCATTGAGGAATTTGCCCGAGATATAGACGACGCGGCTGATCGTGCCGCCGATCGGCGAGCGATTGATGTGCACGTCGAACACCGACATGAAGATCGACACGCGCGTCACCGGCTCAGAGCCCAGCGCCCCCTCGCCTACCAGCTCGCGCGGCGGCGGCATGGTCGCGATCATCGTGACCAGTCCATCGGCCGGCGCCACGATCATTCCGGGGTGCTTGGGGGTCGTCCGCACCGGATCGCGGAAGAAGGCGAGTACCCAGATGGTGATTCCGACGCCGAGCCATCCAAAGCCCTGCGGAAGGAACAGGAACAGCGCCAGCGAGATCGCGGCTGCGATCGCGGCAAACTTGTAACCCTCGGGGTGAACGGCGGGAAAACGCCAGCGCACGGTGCTCGTGCCGGTCTCGGTCTTATCAAGAGATGTCATCGCGCCTTCCTAAGGCCTTGCCCATGCCGTGTCACGGTTGATCCGCAGCGCGCGTCGGCCTAAGCGGCAGCCACCCCCTCGCCGGCTCGCCGCCGGCCTCATCTGTGGAGTTCCCATGGCCAAGATCAAGGTGAAGACGCCGGTCGTCGAAATCGACGGCGACGAGATGACGCGGATCATCTGGGAATGGATCCGTGAACGGCTGATCAAGCCCTATCTCGATATCGATCTCGAATATTATGATCTGAGCGTTCAGAAGCGCGATGAGACCAACGACCAGATCACCATCGATTCCGCCAACGCCATCAAGAAGTACGGCGTCGGCGTGAAGTGCGCCACGATCACGCCCGACGAAGCGCGCGTCAAGGAATTCAACCTTAAGAAGATGTGGAAGTCGCCCAACGGCACGATCCGCAACATCCTGGGCGGCGTCGTTTTCCGCGAGCCGATCGTGATGCGCAACGTGCCCCGCCTGGTGCCGGGCTGGACCGATCCCATCGTCGTCGGCCGTCACGCCTTTGGCGACCAGTATCGTGCCACCGACTTCCGCGTCCCCGGCCCGGGCAAGCTGCGGATGATCTGGGAAGGCACCGACGGCCAACGCATCGAGGAGGAGGTGTTCGACTATCCTTCCGCCGGCGTCGCGATGGGCATGTACAACCTGGACGACTCGATCCGCGACTTCGCGCGCGCCAGCATGAATTATGCGCTGGACCGCAAGTGGCCGCTGTACCTCAGCACCAAGAACACCATCCTCAAGGCCTATGATGGCCGCTTCAAGGATCTGTTCGCGGAGGTCTTCGAGGCCGAGTTCGCCGACAGATTCAAGGCCGCCGGCATCATCTACGAGCATCGCCTGATCGACGACATGGTCGCTTCCGCGCTCAAGTGGAGCGGCAAGTTCGTCTGGGCCTGCAAGAACTACGACGGCGACGTCCAGTCGGACACCGTCGCGCAGGGCTTCGGCTCGCTGGGTCTCATGACCTCGGTGCTGATGTCGCCGGACGGCAAGACCATCGAGGCGGAAGCCGCGCACGGCACCGTCACGCGCCACTACCGCATGCACCAGCAGGGCAAGGCGACCTCGACCAACCCGATCGCCTCGATCTTCGCCTGGACGCAGGGCCTCCAGTTCCGCGGCAAGTTCGACAACACGCCGGACGTCGTGCGTTTCGCCGAGACGCTGGAGAAGGTCTGCATCGACACTGTGCAGGGCGGCCAGATGACCAAGGATCTCGCGATCCTCGTCGGGCCCGACCAGAACTGGATGACGACCGAGCAGTTTTTCGACGCGATCGTCACCAATCTCGAAACGGCGATGGCCGACTGGGCCTGATCCTTCTCGAGTAAAATGCGCCGGGACGCGGGCGGGCTAGCCAGCCTGCCCGCGCCCTTGCCATAACAGCGCCATGACCTATCCGATGCAATCCACCGGATTCTCTGATGCGCTCGTGATCCTCGGCGCGGCTGGGATCGTCATCCCCACGTTCGCGCGCTTCCGCATCAACCCCGTGATTGGCTTCATTCTCGTGGGCCTTGCGATCGGGCCGCATGGCCTCGGTGCGCTCCAGCCGCGCTGGCCATGGCTTTTCCACGTCACCATCACCGAGCCCCACGCGATCGAACCCTTCGCCGAATTCGGGATCATCCTTCTTCTGTTCGCGATCGGGCTCGAACTGTCCTTCCCCCGGCTATGGTCGATGCGAACACAGGTGTTTGGCGTCGGCGCGGCCGAGCTTCTGCTGTCGGCGATTGTGATCGGTGGCGCGCTCATACTGCTTGGCGAAAGGCCGACCGTGAGCTTTGGCCTCGGCCTCGCGTTGGCGCTTTCATCGACGGCGCTCGTCCTTCCGATCGTCGGCACCAGCGGTGCCGTCGGAACCGGCGCCTTCGCTATGCTGCTCTTCGAAGATCTAGCGCTGGTGCCGATCATCTTCACGCTGTCCGCGTTGGCACCCAATGCCGAGGGCGGATGGGCTGCGCTCGGCGCCACGCTACTTTCTGCAACACTGGCCATTGCGATCCTGTTGATCGTTGGCCGCTATGTCTTGCCCCCCCTCTTCGCGCAGGCGGCGCGCACCAAGAGCCCGGAGCTCTTCCTTGCGATCAGCCTGCTCGTCGTGATCCTCGCGTCGATCATCACCAGCACCGCGGGCC
>DATGEV010000168.1:0-2670 GCA_035309885.1 Sphingomonas sp. | reverse complement strand
TCCTGCTTCTGGTGCTGGCGCTTGTCGCGCTGGCCGTCGGTGTTCCGCTCTGGATGTGGAGCGGGCCCGGCCCCTTGCCGAAACGCACGGTCGTGGAGATCCCCGAGGGCTCCACGATAGCGTCGGCCTCCCGCGTGCTTGCCAAGGCGGGCGCGATCCGCAGCGCGACCTGGTTCCGCGGGCTCGCGGGCCGGCTGGGGTCTCCCGCCCCGATTAAGGCCGGCGCCTTCTCGATCCCCGCGCATGCGAGCGCCGGCGAGATCCTCGAGATGCTCCAGCATGGCCGCCCCACTCTCACGCTGGTGACGATCCCGGAGGGGATGCCATCGGTGCTGGTGCACGACAAGCTGATGGCGACCACGGCGCTTGCCGGCCCCGTGCCGGTGCCGCCCGAGGGCACAGTACTGCCCGAAAGCTATGCCTATCAGGACGGCGAGACGCGGCTGGCGGTGGTCCAGCGCATGCAGAAGGCGATGAATCGCGCGCTGGCCGATGAATGGGCGGCGCGTGGCAGCGACCTTGCGGTCTCGACGCCGGAGCAGGCGCTGATCCTCGCCTCGATCGTCGAGAAAGAGACGGGGGTTCCGTCCGAGCGCGCGATGGTGGCGGCCGTTTACGGCAATCGGCTGAAGACGAACATGCCGCTGCAGGCGGATCCGACCGTGATCTATCCGGTGACCAAGGGCCGTCCGCTCGGCCGCCGCATCCTCGAATCCGAGCTGCACGCCAAGAACGGCTACAACACCTATGCCGAGCGCGGATTGCCGGCGGGGCCGATCTGCAATCCGGGGCGCGCCTCGATCAACGCGGTGCTGCACCCGGAGGAGAGCAAGGCGCTCTATTTCGTCGCCAACGGCAAGGGCGGCCACGTGTTCGCCGACACACTCGCCGAGCACAACGCCAATGTGAAGAAGTGGTACGCGATCCGCCACGCCCGCGGGGAGATGTAAGTCCCTGAACAACGGCTGCATAAGCCATTCCAAAACCGTTCAGGGCGACTCCTCCACGACGCTCCCAGATGTTCAAGACATCGTGGGAGGACATGATGCGTAATTTGATCAGGATCGCCGTTGCGGCCGCCGTGCTCGCGACGGGATCCGTGGGGATGCAGGCACCGGCCGAGGCGCATGTGAGCACGGGCGTCGCCGTGGCATCCGGGCTGCTCGGGTTGGGCGTCGGCGCTGCGATCGCGTCGGATCACGGGCGTGACGATTACGATGCGCCGCCCCCGCCCCCTCCGCCGCCGGTTGACGTCTATTATGCTCCGCCGCCGCCCCCTCCGCCGCCGCCGAGCTACAGCTACGACTATGTGCAGCACTGCCGCGTGTTCGATCGCTGGAACCCCTATGAGGGGCACTACGTCCGTACGCGCCGCTGCGATTGACGAGGGGTAGGGCTGCCTCGCGAGGGGCAGCCCGTCAGAGGCGCAGGCCTTCCGTCTCGGGAAGGCCCGCCATCAGGTTGAGGTTCTGCACAGCCGCTCCGCTCGCGCCTTTGCCGAGATTGTCGAGCGTGGCGACGAGGCGGAGATGGCCGGTCTTCGGATTGGCGAAGATGAACAGCGCCAGCCGGTCGGTGCCGGCGACATGTTCGATGGTGATGCTCGAAAGCGCCGCGCTGCCGGCGAGCGAGGCGACGCTGACCAGCGGCGAGCCGGCATAGGCCTCGGCAAGCGCGTCGTGGATCTGCTCCACCGTCGTGTGGGGCGTGAACTGCGACAGATGCAGCGGCACCTCGATCAGCATCCCCCGATAGGCATTCACCACCGCAGGCGCAAAGATTGGCGGCAGGGCGAGGCCGGCATGCTGCTGCATTTCGGGCACATGCTTGTGCGCGAGGTCGAGGCCATAGGGCCGGAAGGCAGTGGGCGCCGGGCCGTTGGCTTCGAACTCGGCGATCATCGTCTTGCCACCGCCCGAATAGCCTGAGCTGGCGTTGACGCTGAGTGGTGTACCCGCCGGCAGCAGCCCCTCGCGGACCAGCGGGCGGACCAGCGCCAGGAATCCGGTCGGGTAGCAGCCGGGATTGGAGACGAAGCGCGCGGTCTTCAGCTCCGCACGGCGGGTCGGCTCGATTTCGGCGAAGCCGTAGGTCCAGCCGTCGGCTGTGCGGTGCGCGGTCGATGCATCAATGAAGCGGGTGGAGAGCCCCTCGGCGAGCGTCACCGCCTCGCGTGCGGCGTCGTCTGGCAGGCACAGGATGGCGATGTCGGCGGCGGCCAGCGCATCGGCGCGCGCGGCGGCGTCCTTGCGGCGATCGTCGGGCAACAGGCTGAGCGCGACGTCTGCGCGGCCGGACAGCCGCTCGACGATCTCGATCCCAGTGGTACCGGCACCGCCGTCCACGAACACCCGTACAGTCATGGCAATCTCCGAAGCGCCGTGATGCCCTTGCCTTCGGGTTGGCGCGTAAGAACGTCGGCGAGCGGCTCGGTCACCACCCGCATCCAATAGGCGTTGGCGTGCAGCAGATGGGTGTCGTCGGCCATGATGCCAACATGTCCGGGCAGAAAGACGAGGTCGCCGCGACGAAGCGGGACACCCTCGGCGATGGGTTCGCCGAGCGCCGCCGCCTGCATATCGGTATCGCGCGGGGCGGCGACGCCGGCGAAGCCGAGCGCGAGCTGGACCAGCCCCGAGCAATCGATCCCGTCGCCCGATCGTCCGCCCC
>DATGEV010000167.1:0-9362 GCA_035309885.1 Sphingomonas sp. | reverse complement strand
ATGGCGGACGGGGCGACCGGCGCCTCGCCGTTCGGCTGGATATCGGGATGCGACTGGCGGCCAACATGCCAGAGCTGCATGACGATCCGGCTGCCCCGCGCATGAACGGCATCGACGATCCGTCGCCAGCCGGGGATCTGAGCGTCGGAATAGATGCCGGGTGCACCCGCATAGCCATAGCCCTGGCGCGAAATCGGCGTCGCCTCGGTGATGAGCAGCCCGCCCTCGGACGCGCGCTGGACATAATATTCGAGCATCAGGTCATTGGGCAGATCGCCGGGGCTGGAGCGCATCCGGGTAAGCGGGGCCATGACGACGCGATGGTCGAGCGACAGCGGTCCGACGCGGGTCGGCGTGAAGAGCTGGGACATGATGATCTCCTTGATGGACAGGGTTCAGGCTTGGGGGATGAGGGCGTTCACCCGCTCGATCGCGCGGAGCACCGCGGGGCGTGCCGCGACCTCCTCGTACCAGCGGGCGACATGGGGGCGGCCGGTGAAGTCCACGCCGGCGAACTCGCGGCGCCACAGCCAGCCGAAATGCGCGATGTCGGCGACGGTGAAATGATCGCCGGCGGCGAAGCGCCGCTCAGCTAACACGCCATCGAGAACGCCGAGCGTGCGCTCGGCCTCAGCCGAGAAGCGCTGGATCGCCAGCGGCTGCGGTTCGGCGGCCTGGCGCTGGAAGAAGCCGGACTGCCCGAAGGCCGGGCCGAGGCCCGAGGCGTGAAAGAACAGCTGCTCGAACACGCGGGCACGCGCTGGCCCCGCCGCGGGCAGAAGCTGGCCGGTCTTTTCCGCCAGATAGATGAGGATCGCGGCCGACTCGGTCAGCACCAGCCGCTCGCTCGAAGGGCCGTCGGGATCGACCAGCACCGGCACCTTGGCGTTCGGATTGAGGGCGACGAAACCCTCCGCCTTCTGTTCGCCCTTGCGGACGTTCACGCCATGCAGGGCATAGTCGAGCCCGAGCTCCTCGAGCGCGATCGGCACCTTGACGCTGTTGGGCGTGGCGAAAGCATAAATCTCGATCATCACGATCGTCCTTTCATCGATGGAGGATGCGGGCGCCGGCGCGCAGAAACAGGGGGCCGGCCAGCGCAACCAGCGCAGAAACGGGGTTGCCGGTGAGTTGAAGCGCCAGGAGCCCGTCGATGACCGGACCCGAAGCACGGGTTTGCGTCAGCATGCGCACCATCGATCGACCTCCTGTTCCGCCGCGGACGATCCACGGCGCGAAGGGAGATTGGCTAATTGGTGTCAGACATGGCAGACCGGTCGGTGCGATAACGGCCATTCCTGGAGGGAATAATATGGACCGACTTCAGGCGATGACGACCTTCGTGCGCGTCGTCGACAACGGCTCTTTCTCCGGTGCGGCTCGACAATTGGGGGTTGGCCAGCCGGCAGTTTCGAAGACGGTGGCGCAGCTGGAAGATCGCCTTCAGGTCAGCCTGCTGATGCGATCGACCCACGGGCTTACTCCGACCGAGGCCGGCCAGCGCTTCTACGAGCGCGCCCGTCGGGCAATCGAAGAGGCGGACGAAGCCGAACTGGAGGCGCGGGGCGCCGGCACCGGCCTGTCCGGGCGGTTGCGGGTGTCGGCGGCCACGACCTTTGCCAGCCTTCACATCATCCCGCGCTTGCCGGCGTTTCTCGCTGAGCATCCCGATCTCGAGATCGATGTCGTCCTCGACGATCGCGTGATCGATCTCGTTTCGGAAGGCATCGATGTGTCGCTCCGCATGGGGGAGCTTGCGGATTCGGTTGCCACCGCGCGAAAGATAGCTGTCGGTCGCCGCTCGGTGCTGGCCACGCCAGCCTATATCCAGCGATCCGGTGAGCCGCAGATTCCCGCCGATCTCACGCAGCATGAAGCGATCGTCTACAGCCAGGCCGGCAGTGGCTGGACCTTTCGGCGGGGAAGCACCGAGGTGTCGGTGGCCGTATCCGGACATGTGCGAGTGAGCGCCGCGGAAGGACTAAGGGCCGCGGTTCTCGCGGACATGGGCCTCACCATCGCGTCGGACTGGATGTTTGCGCCGGAACTGGCGAGCGGACAGGTCCGGCGGTTGCTGGAACCCTGGGCGCTCCCCCTGCTCGATCTGTGGGCGATTTTCCCCACGGGAAGGCTGGCCAGCGCCAAGGCCCGCCAGTTCGTCTCCTTCGTCGAAGCGGCGCTGTCCACGCCGCCGGCCCGGCATTAGGCGCGTGTGAGACGGACAGCGGCCTAGACCGTGGCCACCATGCTCGCGACGGTACGGATGAACCCAAGCGAGCGTTCGGAATTCCCGATCCGGCGTCGAAAGCCGCCCGGCGCTCTCGGCCAGGTCAGGCCAAGTCAGGTCAAAGAGCGGCTTGGTCACAGTGTTGCTGGAGTCTTGCCTTTAGTGCCTGCTTGCCGCGGCCGGAGATAGCCGCCGGCATTGGACCTCGCCGCAAGATGCACCCCAGCGGATCCGATGATCAAATCGGCTTGGCGATGATGATGCTCATCGGCGATGCTGTCGCAATGACCCGTTCGGTCTGGAAGCGTGCCGCGTCGAACAAGGCTTCATATTGTGCGGCGCGCCGTTCCCTGCCACCGGTCATGACCAGCATGTTGAGGTCCATTAGCCAGGCCGTGTGCGCCGAGCCGTCCTCTGGCAGCACCATTTCGACGAGGGCAATCCGGCCGTCGGGATGGATCGCTGCGCGGATGTTGCGGAGGATTTGCACAGCCCGTGCGTCGTCCCAATCGTGCAAGATGAATTTGAGGAGGTAAAGATCGCCGCCCTCGGGGACCGCCACGAAGAAGTCGCCGCCCACGACAGACAGGCGCGTCGCCTCTTCCGTCCCCTGCCAGGCCTGCTGCGCGACCTCTACGACGCGAGGAAGGTCGAAAACAATGCCGCGCGCTCCAGGCGTGCGTGACAGGATGCGGCGCAACAGGCTGCCTTGGCTACCGCCGACATCGACGCCCAACTCGAAGGGACCGAAATCATGAGCGGCCAAAACGGCATCTTCCACCATCCGGGTCGTGCCCGTCATCGCCTCGCTGAACAAGCGCGCCGCCTCGGGATGCTCTTGGAAATATGCAAACACCGGCGTGCCGTAGCGCACGTCGAACGCGGGGCGGCCGGTGCGGAGCGTCTCCTCGATCGCGCCCCAAGCCTCATAATGCTCATGGCCGAAAACGGATTCCACGAAAGCGCGTTGAGAGAAGGGGTGGTCGGAGCGCAGCAATCTCGAGCTTTCGCTGTGGCTCACCCGGCCATCGGACTCCATCCGAAACACGCCAAACGCGCTGAGCGCCGCCAGCAGCCGCCCCAGCGCATCGGGATCGGTTTGCGAGTGGGTGGCGATGGTCGCAATGCTTTCCGGGGTCTCCCCCACGGCGTCGGCGATCCGGAAGCGCGTCACGAGCCAGAGCGCGCGCGACTGCCATAGTCCCATTCCCATCTGCAGAAGGGGGTTGGGTGGAAGCGATGCTTCGCCAGTCATGGCGACCGTCTCCATTCCAGGGAATGATGAGCCGGCGACCATATAATAATCGGGGGCATTCGCGAGCGCGCATAGGGGTAATGCTGGCTGAAGCGTGGCGCCATGAGATGTCCTGACGACACCGATCGTGGTTCGTCGGTCGCTTCGCAGCCTTTGGAGCGCAGTCCCCCCACGACGATCAGCGCCGCCAGCGGCCGGTCTCGCTCCAGATCAGGATGCGGCGGAGCGGCAGGATCCAGATCCACGCCAGCCCCGCGGCGACATAGAACAGCGCCTGGGCGAGCGCGGGCATCCGTCCGACCGGCTCGGCGAACTGGACGACGAGTCCCGCCCAGACAGCGATCAGCACCAGGATCAGCAACGCGCCCGCTGAACGGCGCCAGCTGGGCTGATAGGGTTCGGGCGTCATGGCGCGATCCACTCCTTTTCGGTCACGATCGCGTGCAGCGGTACGTCCCAGGGCTCTGGCGGGATCGCTGCGACTTCCTGCACGCTCCACGCGATTCCGATTCGCATAGCGGCTGGATGGTCGGCGAACCAGCGGTCGTAGAAACCGCCGCCCTGGCCGAGCCGCCGCCCGCTGCGATCGAAGCCGACCAGCGGGGCAAGGACGACCGCGGGCACGACGTCCGGACCTGTCCCGTCGGGCTGAAGGATACCGGCCAGTCCCGGCGTGAGTGGCGTGTCGGGGTGCCAGGCGGTGAAGCGCATCCGATCGCTGCCTTCGGCGACATGCGGCAACGCCACGACATGGCCGCAATGGAAGGCCTTCAGCAGGAAGGGCAGGATGTCGACTTCGCCGCGATGGGCGACATAGCCGGCGATCGGACCATCGCGCGCGATCAGCGGGGCGAGGTGCCGATCGATCGCGGCCAGCACGGCTGCGCGACCGGCGGGCGTGAGCAATTCGACAAAGGCCCGCCGCGTGCGCCGCAATTCGGCGCGCAGCGCCGCCTTGTCGGGTGACGCGGGCGGCGGATGGTCAGGCGAGGGTGGTGGGACCGCCATGGCCGTTTGCCGGAATATCCTCTGACGCCGTTAACGTCAGGTGGGGGCCATGTAGCACGGACCAGGGTCCGACCAGAGACAACCCCCTAGGATGTTGAATCGCCTCAGGGATGTTCGCTAAAGCTCGCACCGGGCAGTACCCACCGCTCACCGATCTAGGCGCTCTGGCCGGGCTTCTCAAGCCTCGCAGCGAGAGTTTCGAGCCGCTCGGCGCAGCGTTCCATCGCCGCGACACGCTGTGCGGCCTCGATCCGCTGCGAGGCGGCGCTTCCGCGTGCATCGTCGAGCTCATCGGCCAGCAGCAGCGCGGTCATCAGCAGCTGGCGCGCCTCATGGCCGCGGCCGATCGCGCGCACCACGTCGGCGGTCCGACTGTCGACCAGGCGGGCCAGCATCCGCAGCCGATCTTCTTCGCCGTCGCGGCAGACGACCTCATATTGGCGGCCGCCAACATCCAGCTTCACCTGCGCCATCGCTCAGCCCTCCGTCGCGGGATTGGCGGTGAGGTCGATCAGCCGATCGAGCCGGGCGAGCGCTTCGCCGGTGCCTTCGCGCAGCTTGCGGTGGCGCTCTTCGAGCACGGCGACGCGTGCATCGGGCGCGGGAACCTGGGCGGCTCGCTCCAGCCGGTCGATGGCGGCCTCGATCCGGCCGAGGGCCTGTTTGAAACGCTCGCTTTCCATGATGGAGAAAAGGCATAGCAGGACGACGGCGGGCAGCAAGCCGGCGCAGCCAACGTCCACCGTGGTTGACGATCGGCCGGGCGCGCGACAAAGGAGCCGCAACCGGGCCTGACTCGCTGGCCCGTCATCATGGAGGGCCGCAGACCGATCGCCCCGCAGCAACCGGCCTTGTCCTAGCCCCCGGTGCGCGCCGTTCCGTGCCCTGCGTCCCCCACCACGCCCGAATGCTCGCTTGAGGAGAAACAGAATGGCGGTGAAAGTTGCGATCAATGGCTTCGGCCGTATCGGCCGGCTGGTCGCGCGCGCGATCCTGGAGCGCCCCGATTGTGGGCTGGAGCTGGTCGCGATCAACGATCTGGGTGACGCCAAGGCCAATGCGCGCCTGTTCAAGCGCGATTCGGTCCACGGCACCTGGAAGGGCACCGTCGAGGCCGAGGGCAACCATATGGTCGTCGACGGCCATCGCATCCTCGTCACCGCTGAGCGTGACCCCGCGAATCTGCCGCACGCCGCCAACGGCGTCGACATCGCGCTCGAGTGCACCGGCTTCTTCACCGACAAGGAATCGGCCGGCAAGCACCTGACCGCGGGTGCCAAGCGCGTGCTGATCTCGGCGCCGGCCAAGGGCGTCGACCTGACCGTCGTGTTCGGCGTCAACCACGACAAGATCACCGCCGAGCACAGCGTGATCTCCAACGCGTCGTGCACCACCAACTGCCTGGCGCCGGTCGCCAAGGTGCTGAACGACAGCATCGGCATCGAGCGTGGCCTGATGACGACGGTGCACGCCTACACCAACGATCAGAAGATCCTCGACCAGATCCACAGCGATCCACGCCGTGCGCGCGCAGCCGGCATGTCGATGATCCCGACCACGACGGGCGCCGCCCGTGCGGTGGGCGAGGTTCTGCCTGAGCTCAAGGGCAAGCTCGATGGCTCGGCCGTGCGCGTGCCGACCCCGAACGTGTCGATGATCGACCTCACCTTCACGCCCAAGCGCGACACCACCAAAGAGGAGGTCAACGCCATCCTCAAGGCGGCGGCCACCGGCCCGCTGAAGGGCGTGCTCGACTATACTGATGAGCCACTGGTCTCGATCGACCTCAACGGTGCGTCGGCGTCGTCGACCGTCGACAGCCTCGAGACGGCAGTGCTGGAAGGCAAGCTGGTCCGCGTGCTCAGCTGGTACGACAATGAGTGGGGCTTCTCGAACCGCATGGTCGATACGGCCGGCGCGATCGCGAAGACGCTCTGACCATGACGGGGCGGCTCCTCGGCATTGCGCGGAAGGGCCGTCCCCGTGGCGTGATCGAGACGATCGATCACGTCGCCGTCGGGCTGGACACCGGCATCGCGGGCGATTTCCGCGGGGCCGTCAAGCCCGGCAAGCTGCCCAAACGGCAGGTGACGGCGATGACGCTGTCCGACTGGAACGCCGCCATGGTGGAACTCGGCGAGCCGCCCGTTCGCTGGTCCGACCGGCGCGTCAATCTGCTGGTCGACGGCATCGCGCTGCCCCGGGTGAAGGGCGCGCGGATCCGCGTTGGGGTGGTGCTGTTCGAGATTACCGGCGAATGCGATCCGTGCAGCCGCATGGAAGAGGTGGTGCCGGGCCTCAAGGGTGCGCTCCTGCCCGAGTGGCGGGGCGGGCGCACGATGCGCGTGATCGAGTCCGGGGAGATCGCCGTCGGCGATCCCGTCTCGATCGAGGACATGGATTTTCGGGAGACGGTATGACGGCCTTCAAGACGCTCGACGACATCGGTGACGTTTCCGGCAAGCGCGTGCTGGTGCGCGAGGATCTCAACGTGCCGATGGACGGCGCGCGCGTCACCGACGACACGCGCCTGCGCGCCGCTGCACCGACCATCGCGGAGCTGGCGGACAAGGGCGCGATCGTGCTGGTCCTCGCCCATTTCGGACGGCCGAAGGGCAATCCGTCACTGGAATTTTCACTCTCCAAGGTGGTGAAGCCGCTGGCCGACGTGCTCGGCCGCGAGGTGCGCTATATCGACTGGGAAGGCGACAAGAAGGCGGTCGCGGCGCTCAAGCCGGGCGACATTGCGGTCCTGGAGAATACGCGCTTCTTCGGCGGCGAAGAGAAGAATGATCCGAAGGTGGTCGAGCGCTTCGCCTCGCTCGGCGATCTCTACGTCAACGACGCCTTCTCGGCCGCGCACCGCGCCCATGCCTCGACCGAGGGGCTGGCGCACAAGCTCCCGGCCTTTGCCGGCCGTTCGATGCAGGCCGAGTTGGAGGCGCTGGAGAAGGCGCTCGGCCAGCCCGAGCATCCGGTCGCGGCGGTGGTCGGCGGTGCCAAGGTTTCGACCAAGCTCGACGTGCTGAAGCATCTGGTGGCGCGCGTCGATCATCTCATCATCGGCGGCGGCATGGCCAACACCTTCCTTGCCGCGCGCGGGATCGACGTGGGCAAGTCGCTCTGCGAGCATGACCTGACCGGCACCGCAAATGAGATCCTCGACGCGGCGGACAAGGCGAACTGCACCGTCCACCTGCCTTACGACGTGGTGGTGGCCAAGGAATTCCGCGCCAACCCGCCGGTCCACACTGTCAACGTCCACGAAGTCGCGGCCGACGAGATGATCCTCGACGTCGGCCCGGCGGCGGTGGAGGCGCTGGCGGATGTGCTCAAGACCTGCCGCACTTTGGTGTGGAATGGGCCGATGGGCGCGTTCGAGACGCCGCCCTTCGACACCGCGACCGTCAGCCTCGCGCGCACCGCGGCGGCGCTGACGCAGGACGGCAGCCTCGTCTCGGTGGCGGGCGGCGGCGATACCGTCGCGGCGCTCAACCAGGCGGGCGTAGGCGACGACTTCACCTTCGTATCCACCGCCGGCGGCGCCTTCCTCGAATGGATGGAAGGCAAGGAACTGCCCGGCGTCGCGGCGCTGGCGAAATGATCACCATCCGGGCGATCGACCATGTGGTTTTCCGCGTGGTCGACCTCGCCCGGATGATCGGCTTCTACACCGACGTGCTGGGCGCGCGGGTGGAGAAGCAGCAGGACGCGATCGGCCTTGTCCAGCTGCGCGTCGGCGATGCGCTGATCGATCTCGTCCCCGTCGACGGCGAGATCGGTCGCATGGGCGGCGCGCCACCCGGCCGCGAGGGCCGCAACGTCGACCATGTCTGCTTCCGCGTGCTGCCGTGGGACGGCCCGGCGATCCTCGCCGAACTGGCAAGCCACGGCATCGAGAGCGAGATCGTTTCGCGCTACGGTGCCGAGGGCGACGGCCCCTCGATCTATCTGAGCGATCCCGAGGGTAACGCGCTGGAACTCAAGGGGCCGCCCTGGTCGCCGGTGCCGGGCACTCCGTCTCGCTGACGGCGTTGTCAGCCTTGCCGTGGTGCGGCTAGCTTCTATCGCAGCGCACAAATCGCATGGAGGAACGCGGGTATATGACCGATCCGAAGATGATGGCGCAGATGGTGGGCGGGGCCGGCTTCATTGCCGCACTGGACCAGAGCGGCGGTTCGACGCCCGGTGCGCTCAAGGCTTACGGCATCGCGGAAGACGCCTTCTCGACCGAAGAGCAGATGTATCAGCTCATCCACGAGATGCGCGTCCGCATCATCACCGCGCCGAGCTTCAACGGCCGCAAGGTGATCGCCGCCATCCTGTTCGAAAAGACGATGGACGGGCAGGCCGACGGCGTGCCGGTGCCGACCGCGTTGTGGAAGCGCGGCGTCGTGCCGTTGCTGAAGATGGACAAGGGGCTGGAGGCGGAAGCCGACGGCGTGCAGTTGATGAAGCCGATCCCCGGCCTCGACGATCTGCTCGCCCGTGCAGTGAAGCTCGGCGTATTCGGCACCAAGATGCGTTCGGTGATCAAGGGCGCGAACCGCACCGGTATCGCGGCGGTCGTGAAGCAGCAGTTCGAGGTCGCCGAGCAAATCCTCGCCCACGGCTTGATCCCGATCATCGAGCCCGAAGTCTCGATCAAAGCACCCGGCCGCGAGGCGATCGAGGACATCCTGCTCGACGAGCTGACCAAGGCACTCGACGCGATGACCGGCGACAAGCGCGTGATGCTCAAGCTCTCGATCCCGGCGAAGACGGACCTGTACGCGCCGCTGATCGGCCACATGCGCGTGGCACGCGTAGTGGCTCTTTCGGGCGGCTTCTCGCGCCCCGAGGCCTGCCAGCATCTGGCGCAGAATCATGGCA
>DATGEV010000166.1:0-10698 GCA_035309885.1 Sphingomonas sp. | reverse complement strand
TCGATCAGCATGATGCCGGTCGATTCCAGCGGCTCGAAGAAGCCGGCGGAGAGGCCAATCGCCATGCAGTTGCCGATCCACTGCTGCTCACGATAGCCGGTGCGGAATTGGAGGCGGCGGGTGTTGAGATCCTTCGCGGCGGGCCCCGCATAGCGGCGAATGACGCCCTCGGATTCGTCATCGGACATGTGGCGGCTCGAATAGACGCAGCCAGTGCCGCGGCGGTCGATCAGTCCGATGTCCCAGATCCAGCCGCCCTCGTGCGCGGTGGCGAGCGTATAGGGCGCGACCGGGCTGTCGGCACGCTCATGGGGGATCTGGAGCGCGATCGCGCGGTCGTTGAACAGCACGTCCTCGACGCTCTTGAAGCGCGCGCCCAGCGCATCGCCGATCAGTAGCGCGCGAAAGCCCGAGCAATCGACGAAGAAGTCACCCGCGATCGCGGCGCCGCCATTGGCCGGCGTGACCGAGGCGATGTCCCCCTGCTCGGTGCGCTCGACGGTGGCGATTGTGGCTTCGATCCGCTCGACCCCGTTGGAGGTCGCGACATCGCGCAGGAAGACGGCGAGGCGCGCGGCGTCGAAATGATAGGCGTAATTCATCGGCCCGCCGAAATCGGCGTCCTGCGCGCGCTTTGGAGCACGCCCGGCGCGGATCACGCGCTCCTGGGTCGTGACGGCGTCGGCGTAGGAAGGGCGGCTGGGATCAGGCGCGCTATCGAGCCAGTAGGGTAGAAGACCCGGCGCATCGCCGCCAAGCGGCAGATTGAAGGGATGGAAATAGTCGTCGGCGCCGTTCGAGCCCGGCGTGGCGCCGCCGGCCCAGTCCACGAAGCGAACGCCCTGCTTGAAGGTGGCGTGGCTGGCGCGGAGGAATTCGGCCTCGCTGCGGCCGAGCGTGGCGAGCGTGGAGCGGAGCGTCGGGAAGCTCCCCTCACCGACCCCGATGGTGCCGATGTCGGGCGATTCCACCAGCGTGATGGCCCAGCCATTGGGCTTCTCCGCCCCCGGCAGGTTACGTGAGAGATAGGCTGCGGTGAGCCAGCCAGCCGTGCCGCCTCCCACGATCACGATGCGCTTCGAGGTCATGCGTTCTTCAGCCTCCGCTTGGGAACGAAGCCCGTTCCTTGCAGAAAAAATGGCGGCCATCGCCAGAGGAAAGAGGCGATGGCCGCAGGTTCCGGCAATGCGGGTGCCGGAATAACAAACTTAGAACTTCGCCCGAACGCGCACGCCCCAGGTACGTGGAGCCTCGTAGTTGGACAGGAACACCGGCGCGAGGCCGCTGGTCGGGCCGGAAACGCCTGCGCTGGTGCGGATGCGCTTGTCGGTCACGTTGAGCGAAAATGCCTCGATCTCGTAGCGATCGCCCGGCGCCGCATAGGTCAGGCCGAGATCGATCTTGGCATAAGCCTTCTGCTTGTCGAAATCGGTGCCGAGCAGGCCCTTGCCGACCGGGTCGGCGTAGCGCGAGGCGACGTCGCCGTTGAAGTAGGTCAGCCAGCTGCGCGTCTCGTAATGGACCGTGAAACGCGGCGTAATCCGCCCCTCATTGGCCATCAGGAAGTCATGCTCATAGGTGCCGGTCGCCGAGAAATGGGGCGCGTGCGGCAGCTCGTTGCCCTTCAGATTCTCGATGGTGTCGGGCGAGGGATTGTAGATGCGGTTGTCAACCGTCAGCAGATCCTCAAACTTCGTGTGCTGATAGGTCGCCGCCACGTTCAGGCGATCCTGCCGGGTGATGTTCGCGGTCAGCTCCGCCTCGACGCCATAAGCCCTGGCGCCCTTGGCGTTGGTCGTGACGAGCTGGCTGCCCGTGATGTTGCCGTTGGCGTCACGCTGGGTGATCGCTTGGTTGACCTGATAGCCCTTGAACTTCTCGTAGTAGGCCGAGAGGTTCAGCGTGACGTGGTTGTCGAACAGCTTTGACTTGGTGCCGATCTCATAGTTGGTCAGCGTCTCGGGACCGGCGAGCCGGCCGCCATCCTCGATATTGCCCGACTTGAAGCCGGTGCTGACGCTGGCATAGGCCAACGTGCCGTCGGTCACCTGCGCATCGGCGCGGGCAAGCCAGGTCACCTTGTTCCACTTACCGTGGGTGTCATTGGGCGATATGCCCCACAAATTGCCGTAGCCAAGCGCTGTGCTCTCGGCGTTCAGCGCGTCGAGCACCTGCTGGGTGTTGCCCGCGCCATTGACGTCGATGGAGAAGATTCCCGGCAGGTTCGGCGTGTTGAAGCAGTTGGGATTGCTGGAGGAGGCGCCGCCGCAATAGGTGAGATTGCGACCGCCGATGTCCTTCTTCTTGTCGCTCGTGTAGCGGATGCCGCCGGTCAGATTGATCCAGTTGTTCACGTGCCAGATTGCCTGACCGAACACGGCGCGCGAGTCGATCTCACGATCGGCCTGGATGAAGGTGCCGGCCCAGTTGAAGGTACCGTCCCGGTAGCCGTTGCGCTGATCGATGTCGAAGCGGATCTTGTTGACTTCGTGGCTGTAATAGCCGCCGAGAATCCAGTCGATGGTGTTGTGACCGATCGACTTCAGCTGAACCTCGTGGCTCCAGAAATCATAGCGCGAATAGGCGGTGCGGTTCTCGCCGAAAGCACCGTTCGGCAGGATGAGGTTGCCGGTGCCCGGATCGATGGACGGCACGTGCGCGCCCGCATCCGCGTCCGAATCTGCCGTGCCGCCGACCCGCGAGAAGCCGGCAATATAGGCCGCCTCGATATGGTCGGAGAAATCGTACGTCATGTTGGAGCGGATGCCCCAGGAGTAACGATTGGTTTCGGGCGCCGTGTCGACCAGCGCCGACCAGAATTTCTGGCCCGGGCGCGGCGTCTGGAACAGCGCGAGGATCGGCGAGCCGGTGTCCTTGTAATATTCGCCCGACAGGTTCCACTTGAACTTGCCCAGATCCCACAGCCCGCTCAGGCGGGCCGACTTCTGGTCACCGGCATAATATTTCTTGCCGCTGGTCACGAAGGCCGAGCGGTTCAGACCGGTCACGCTGGGCGGATTCTGATAGTCGATATACCCGTCGTGACGATCGGTGATGAACGACGCGCGCAGCGCGAAATTGTCGGTGACCGGCATGTTGATCATGCCGCGCACGCCAAAGCGATTATAGGAACCGCCGACAGCTTCGACGCTGGCGTGGAAATCGTCGAGTTGCGGCTTGGCGGTGACCATGCTGACTGCACCGACCGTCGCGTTGCGGCCGAACAGCGTGCCCTGCGGACCGCGCAGCACCTCGACGCGCTCCATGTCGTACAGCAGCACCGATGCACCCTGGGCACGCGGCGAGTAGATGCCGTCGATATAGATCGCGACCTCGGGATCGGCGACTTCAGTGAAAGCGCTGTCATTGCCGATACCACGAAGGGTTAGCAGGATTGCACCTTGGTCACCCTGCTGCGCGAAATGCAGGCTTGGAACGAAGTCGGCGAGGCCGGTGACGTCCTTGACCTGCTGCTTGTCGAGCTGGGCCTGGCTGAAGGCCGAGATGGCGATCGGGGTGCGCTCAAGGCTCGTCTCGCGCTTGGTGGCGGTTACGACGATGTCGGCGACTTGACCGTTGTTCGCGGCGGCGGCCGAAGCGACGGCAGTCGAATCCTGCGCCTGTGCGTTGGATGTGAAGAAAAGCGTGGCCGCAAGCGCAGTGCTCGCGGCAAGAATATGCCGGGTCATGAATCCCTCCCAGGTGTCGCCCGTCTCTACGGGCTTGTCCGGTTTCAAACAGATGGCGACAACGATGTCAAAAACTATTTGTTACGATTGTCGTCGGCAGTCTGGGGCTGTTGCAGGAAGGGCTCAGTCTATCGTTTAAGAGGTCAAGGCCTGTTGGCGGCCTGTCGAGATTTCTTGCCAAAGGTGCCAGACGGCAAGGGTTTTCACGCCCGGTTTGCTTGGATTTGCCGGAGTGGCGGTGGTGGCTGCGCCGTTCAGCTATGCTCGGGCTGGTCTCGCGCATCCCGGGCGAAGAACAGGATCAGCATGGCCGTCGCAATGACATTCTGGATCAGCGCATGGAGCCCCGCTCCATGCAGGCCGAGCCAGATAATCAACAGCGGCAGCAGCGGGTAGAGCAGCAGATTGGTGGCCAGCGTCACCGTCATCGACCGCTGTGGTTTGCCGAGTGCGGTTAGTCCTGCGGCGAGCGGCGCAGCGATCAATGCGGCCAGCCGCGCACCGGCAACCAGCGTTACGATTGCCGAACCGCCATGGAAGGTATGGCCGCCCAGCAGCGGGAGGAGATGATCGCCCGCCGCCCAGAAGGCGATCACGATCGGCGCGGCAATCGCGCCTGCCAGCCCGGCGCTCCGCCATACCGTATGGCGCAGCGCGTCGAAGCGCCGCCGCGCGACCTGGTCGGCCAGCACGGCGTAACTCGCCTGGCTGAGCAGTTTCGAGGGCTGGTCGAGCAGGGTGGTCGCGCGCTGCGTGAGCGCGAACAGGCCAGCGGCGATCGGGCCCAGCATCCAGCCGATGGTCAGCGGCGCGAGGTTGGGCGCGAGTTCCCGGAGCGTGATGTCAAGATTGGTGACGAGAATGAAACGGCCGAAGCCATTGCCCTCCTGGATCAGACCGCGCCACGGCCCGCGCAGGCGCTCGCTCGCCATCAGCGTGCGCCATGCGGTCAGCCCCAGCAGCCACATTGCCGCGCCCTCGGCCAGCGACGAGGCGAGCCACACCAGCAGGAAGCCTTCGAGTCCGCCGCCTGCTGCCCAGACGATCAGCGTGCCGACGAGACGCACCAGCGGCTGGACCGCCTGATGAATGCCGATCAGATCGAAACGGCCGGCCACCTGAAGCAGGCCCTGCGGGGTCGCGCGAACCGATCCGAGGACGGCGAGGCTGTAGGGCACCGCAATCCGCATCGCGTCGGCGGACCAGCCCAGCCGGGGCCCGACAAATTGCACGGCGGCCGCCGCCACAAGGATCGCAAGCACGCCGAACAGCAGCTCGATCAGCGCCATGAAGCGCACGATCCGCGCGAGCCGCCTGGGATCGGCGGACGCCACCGCGAGTGATCCGTAGCGAACCACGCCATGGAAGCCCGAAAAGGCGATGAGGCTGCCGACGAAGACCGTATAGCCATGCACGAGGACAAGCACGCCATAGTCCCGGACGCCCAGCACGCGTGCCACGACGACGAGATAGACGAGGCTCATCAGGCCTGCCGCGACCTTGCCCCCAAGGAGGTGGCCGAGATTGCCGAGAACCTTCCGCAGCCCGTGATCGGCTGGTCGAGGATCGGCGGATGGGATGGGGTCGGCCGTCGGCTTGGGGCCGGGTGCGGCAGGAGCAGTCATCGCTGCGCCCTAGCCATATCCTGGGGGAAATGCACGACGGTCGGACCCACGAAATCTTCCATGAATGCAGTTTAGCCCCGAAAAATACTGTGGAAAGGATCGAACGGCTACGTCATGTGCGTAGCGCGGTATAGCCTAGGGGCCTCATGAAGATCGGTTTCCTGTTCAACCACGACCAGATTCATCAGGTCGCCCATTCGCTGCCCATCGCGCTGGCGGTTGCCCGGCAGGCTCCGTCGGCCGAAGTCGTGATCGCCACCAGCAATGCCCGGCTGACCGACGAGGTGGAGCGGCTGTGCACCGCGGCCGGCACCATGCTACCGATCGTGCCACTCACGCTTCGCCGCCCACTGGCGCGGTTCGCGGCGCGCTATCTGGAGTCGCTGCTGCCGGCGACCAAGCTGGCGATCTATCGGGACAATCTCGATTTCTTCGGATCACTCGACGCGCTGGTGGTGGCCGAGAAGACCTCGCTGCTGCTCAAGACCCGCTATGGTCTCGAGGGCTTGCGGATCATCCACACCCGCCATGGCGCGGGCGATCGTGCGATCGGCTTCGACAAGGCGAGCGCAGGGTTCGATCATGTGCTCGTCTCGGGCCCCAAGATCCGCGAACGGCTGATCGCCGAGGCGGGGCTTTTGCCGGATCGGCTGTCGACCGTGGGCTATCCCAAGTTCGATCTGCTACCGTCCGAACCTGTGCGTCTGCCCTTCCAGGCGAACGGCAAGCCGACCGTGCTCTACAATCCGCATCCGTCGCCGCATTTGTCGTCCTGGTATCGCGACGGCCGCGCGGTGCTGGAGCATTTCGTGCGGGACGATCGCTACAACCTCATCTTCGCGCCGCACGTGATGCTGTTCCATCGCCGCTTCGTGTTCACGATCGACAAGCTGCGGGTCGACCGCCCCGGCACGATCGACGAAAAGGTGCTGGCGGCGCCTAACATCCATGTCGATCTCGGCAGCCGGGCCTCGACCGACATGACCTATACGTCTGCGGCGGACATCTATCTCGGCGACGTCAGCAGCCAGGTCTATGAGTTCCTCCACCGGCCGCGACCCTGCCTGTTCCTCGACAGTCACCAGACAGCCTGGAGGGGCGATGCCAACTACGCCCATTGGCAGGCGGGCGAGGTGATCGGCAGCGCGGACAATCTTGGCGCCGCGCTCGATCGCGCGATCGCCGACCATCCGCGTTATCTGCCCATGCAGCAGGAGCTGTTCCGGCGGAGCTTCGATCTGACGGACGAAAGCTCGGCCGATCGCGCCGCGTGCGCAGTGCTGGAATCGCTCAACCGTCCGGCGAAGCCGATCGTGCCGCTGCACGGCCTCGCGGCCGCCTAGGCGGGCATTATCGAGGATTCAGAAGCGACGCATCCGGTCGAGGATGGCGAGGCCGGCGGCCTCGAAGCGCTCCGCCCCGAACCGATCCAGCGTCTGCGTGCGGGCCAGCGCGCCCATCGTCGCAAGCCGATCAGGTTGTGCGAGCATCGTCGAGAGCGCGTCGGCCAAAGCCGGGGCGTCGCCGGGCGGCACGGTCAACCCGGTCTCATGCTGGGCGATCGAATAGGGAAGCTGGCCCACCGCGCTGGCGATCACCGGCAGGCCCGCCTGCATCGCCTCGTGCGCGGCAACACACAGCCCTTCGGAGCGCGAAGGCTGCACATAGAGATGCAGCCCGGCGAGATAGGCGCGCGGGTCCGCGGTGTAGCCGGCGAGGCGCAGCGGGGTGACGCCCAGCGCCTGCGCGCGCGCCTCGAGCGCGGTACGCTCAGCGCCGTCTCCGGCGATCGAGACCTCGATCGGAACATCCAGATGCGGCAGCAGCGCGAGGGCGTCGATCAGCACGTCATAGCCCTTGACCGGGTGCAGCCGGCCCAGCGTCCCGATCCGGACGGGTTCGCCGGGCCGCCAAGGCGTGGCTTGCGGGGCGTCGGCATCGGCGCGGAAGATGGGCCATTGCATCAGCCGGCGCTCGGGCACCTTCAGTCGTTCGGCGGTGAGGCGGGTCACGGCGTCCGAATCCCCGATCCAGAGCCGGGAAAGCGGCTGAAGCGCACGCAGCAGGCGGCGGTTGGCAGGCTTGAGATAGGCAGCGTGCTGCCAGCTCACCACCGGCACGCCGCGCCGCAGACCCGCGATCTGACCGAGCAATGTCGCGCGGGTTAGCGAGGTCCACAGATGTGTGGGCCGCATTGCGGCAATCTGCTGGTCGAGCCAGCCGAGTGCGACCAGATGATCGCGTTCGCCCCCGTCGCGCACCGTGACAGACAGCCCGGACGCCTCCATCGGCGCGATCGCGCGGCCATCGCGTCGGGTGAGGGCGAAGACCCGCACCTCTGCGCCGCCGCGGCGGAGCACAGCGGTTACGTCGGGCACCGGCAACGCAGCGCCCCCGCCCTCCACCGAGTTGATGAGGTAGGCGATGCGGATCACGCCGGGGCTCGGGCGAAGAGGTCGAGATAGGCCTGCGCGCCGTCGCCGAGGCGATAGGCCGCGACAGCGCAGGCGAGGCGATTCGGATCGGGAGGCGGCCGGTCGAGGAGCGTGCGCAACGCTGTGGTGAGCGCCGGCACATCCTCGATCGGCACGACGATGCCTCGCTCGGGATCGGTCAGCACGTCGTTGACCGCAGGCGTCGAGGCGGTGGCGATCACCGGGCGTCCGGCGCCCAACGCCTCGACGATCACCGCGCCAAAGCCTTCGAAGCGAGAAGGCAGCACGAACAGTCGTGCTTCATCGAGGAAAGGGCGGATATCGGGCACATAACCCGCCAACGCGATGCGATCCGCGCAGCCGGAGGCCTTGGCCTGCTGGCGCAGCGCTTCGTCCTCAGGGCCGCTGCCGACGATCACGAGCCGCGTCGTGGGATCGTCGAGGCGCACGAACGCGTCGATCAGCAGGTCGAAGCCCTTCTGTCGGATCAGCCGGCCCGCAGCGAGGATCGTGCGTCCGCCGGCAGGGCCGACAGGCGGGCTACCGTCGTCGAGCGCGGGCAGCGGGATGGTCGTGGCGATATGCCGGCCCATCATGCGGTCGGCGCGCCGACGGTTCGCGTCGTCCATCGCCACCAGCGCGTCGGCGCGGCGGAGCAGCCGGCGCATCCGCCGCCGAAAGAAGGTCTGCCGGACCCGGCCGCGCTGCGGCATCGTCAGTGGTGAACTGATCTGCACGATGAGCCGCGGGCGGGTCGGGATGGCGGCCAGCGCCGGCACCATCTCCCAATGGAAATTACCGGGGACGAACAGCGCGTCGACGGGCTCGCGCGCGAAATGGCGCGCGGCGGCTTTCCCCACGCGCTGGCGCGATCCGGGCGCGCGCGGGATCGTCGGCCAGGCCTGGACCAGCCGGGTTCCTTCGGGGACCATCGCCTTGAGCGGCCCGCGGTCGACGCCGCAAAAGATCGTGACCGCGATGCCCATGGCGGTCCAGGCGCGGGCGAGCCTCAGCGCGATCCGCTCGGTACCACCGAGGGGAAAGTCATGCATGACGATGCCGATAGAGGCCGGGGCGTTCATGGCGCGGCGTTAGCATCACGCGACGATGACGGGAACTGCGCGCATCGCGCTGCCACCAAGGATTTGCGCGGCCTTCAAATCGTGTATGCAGCCCTTCCGACAAAAGGGAGGATCGAGCGATGAAGACACGGGCCGCGGTGGCGTTCGAGGCGAAGAAGCCGCTGGAGATCGTCGAGCTCGATCTTGAAGGCCCGAAGGCAGGTGAAGTGCTGGTCGAGATCATGGCGACGGGCATCTGCCATACCGATGCCTACACGCTCGATGGCCTTGATTCGGAAGGGCTGTTTCCCTCGGTGCTGGGCCATGAAGGTGCGGGCATCGTGCGCGAGGTAGGCGCGGGCGTCACCTCGGTGAAACCCGGCGATCATGTCATCCCGCTCTACACGCCCGAATGTCGCCAGTGCAAAAGCTGCCTGAGCGGCAAGACCAACCTCTGCACCGCGATCCGCGCGACGCAGGGCAAGGGCCTGATGCCCGACGGCACCACGCGCTTCAGCTACAAGGGCCAGCCGATCTTCCATTATATGGGCTGCTCGACCTTCTCGAACTTCACCGTGCTGCCCGAGATCGCGGTGGCCAAGATCCGCGAGGACGCGCCGTTCCAGTCGAGCTGCTATGTCGGCTGCGGCGTGACGACGGGTGTCGGCGCGGTGGTCAACACCGCGAAGGTCGCGCCGGGCGACAATGTCATCGTGTTCGGCCTGGGCGGCATCGGCCTCAACGTGCTGCAGGGCGCGAAGATGGCGGGCGCCAACATGATCGTCGGTGTCGACATCAACCCGGCGCGCGAGGAGTGGGGCCGCCGCTTCGGCATGACCCATTTCGTCAACCCGAAGGACGTCGACGGCGACATCGTCCAGCACCTCGTCGCGCTGACCGACGGCGGTGCCGACTATACCTTCGACTGCACCGGCAACACGACGGTGATGCGGCAGGCGCTGGAAGCCTGCCATCGCGGTTGGGGCACCTCGATCATCATCGGTGTCGCCGAAGCGGGCAAGGAGATCAGCACCCGGCCGTTCCAGCTCGTGACCGGGCGCAACTGGCGCGGTACCGCCTTCGGCGGCGCCAAGGGGCGGACCGATGTGCCCAAGATCGTCGACTGGTACATGAACGGCAAGATCGAGATCGATCCGATGATCACGCACGTCCTCACGCTCGACGAGATCAACAAGGGCTTCGACCTGATGCACGCCGGAGAGAGCATCCGCTCGGTCGTCGTCTACTAACAGGCCGGGTATACGGCGCGCGGCCGGCGGGATCGCCGGGCCGCGCGCCCGCCTGACCGGTCCGCGTGCAGTGGTTTTCCGACAGGGGCTGAAGATGGAAACCGTTTCGACCAACCGTGCCTTCGGCGGCACGCAGGGTGTCTACCGTCATGCTTCATCCTCGACGGGCACCGACATGACCTTCTCGGTCTACGTGCCACCCCATGTGCCCGGCGCGAAGCTGCCGGTCGTCTGGTACCTGTCGGGGCTCACCTGCACCCACGCCAATGTCACCGAGAAGGGCGAGTTTCGCGCCGCCTGCGCGGAGCTCGGGCTGATCTTCGTGGCGCCGGACACCTCGCCGCGCGGCGAGGGCGTGCCTGATGATCCTGCGGCCGCCTATGATTTCGGATTGGGGGCCGGCTTCTACGTCAATGCCACGCAAGCGCCCTACGCGCAGCATTATCGGATGTGGTCCTACGTCACCGAGGAACTGCCCGCGCTGATCGCCGAGCATTTCCCCGCCGATAGGACACGGCATTCGATCATGGGCCATTCGATGGGCGGCCATGGCGCGCTGACCATCGGGCTGCGTCTTGCCGATCGCTTCAAGGCGGTCTCCGCGTTCGCGCCGATTGTCGCGCCGACGCAGGTGCCGT
>DATGEV010000165.1:0-3087 GCA_035309885.1 Sphingomonas sp. | reverse complement strand
GCGGGACGCTGATCCATATCGTGTGCTCGCTGCTCGACGAGGAGGGCGCCGGTCAGGTGTCTAACTTCCTCTCCAGTCACGCCGGTTGGGTAGCCCGTCCCATCATCCTGCCGGCGGGCGAGTCGCATGGACCAGGACGTCGCCTGATCCCCGCGAAAGACGGCACCGACGGCTTTTTCGTCGCGGCGCTTGTGCGGTCGTGCTAGACTTTGTTCCCACTCGTTATTCGGAGAAGCTGATGCGTTTCCTGCCCGTTGCCGCTGCTGCTTCGCTGGGCCTTCTCGCGGTATCGAGCGGCAGCTTCGGCCAGAAGCCGGACGACCAGGTCAGCCCGCGCTCGCTGAGCTTCCAGAAGCAGGGTGAGCAGGCGCTGGCGGCAGGCAATTACGCGGCCGCGAACGACGCGCTGGAGGCGGCCGTGGTGGCCGATCCCCATAACCGGGGTGCGTTCATCGCGCTCGGCCATGTCGCGCAAGCGCAGGCGCTGCCGGGCAAGGCGATTCGCTATTACAAGGACGCGCTGCTGCTCGAACCCAATGACATCGGCGCGCTGGCAGGCGAGGGGGATGCGCTGGTGCAGCGCGGAGCGGTCGATCGGGCCAAGGATAACCTTGCGCGGATCAAGACGCTCTGCAAGAGCGACTGCGCCGCCGCGACGACGCTCGCCGCTGCGATCGCCAAGGGCCCGCCGCCGCTGATCCAGACCGCACAGGCGAGCGACAAGGTTCCGCCCAAGGGCCAGGAAGTGCAGACGCCGTCGACCGGCAAGAACTGATGGAGCTGCCCTCCCCAAGCGGGAGGGCAGCGACTCAGGACAGCGTCTGGGCCAGCGCCACGAACTCGTCGACCGAGAGTGTTTCGGGCCGGCGATCGGCCGCGATTCCCAGTGTCGCCAGCGCATCGAGCGCGTTGGGCACGCCCTTCAGGCTTTGACGCAGCATCTTGCGGCGCTGGCCAAAAGCCGCGGCGGTGAGGGTAGACAGGCGAGCGGGGACTACGCCCGCCGGCGCTTCGCGCGGTTCGATATGAACCACCGCAGACATCACCTTGGGTGGAGGCACGAAGGCTGAGCGGTGGACGTTGAGCGCGATCACCGCCGACGCTCGCCACTGTGCCAGCACGGCCAGCCGGCCATAGGCGTCGCTGCCGGGCTTGGCGACGATCCGCTCGGCAACTTCCTTCTGGAACATCAGCGACAGGGATGACCACCAGGGGAGCCAGGTCTCGCTCTCCAGCCAGCGCACCAGCAGCACGGTCCCGACATTATACGGAAGGTTGGCGATGATGTGCGCGCCATCGCCCACTTCGGCTTGCTCGTCGATCTCCAGCGCGTCACCCTCAATCACCCGCAAGCGGCCATCGGCGGCTTCGGAAAGCTCGGCGAGCGCGGGCAGGCAGCGACGGTCACGCTCCACGGCGGTGACATGGGCGCCAGCGCGAAGCAGGGCCCGCGTCAGCCCACCGGGGCCGGGCCCCACCTCGTAGACGCGCTGCGCTTCGAGATTGCCCGCGACGCGCGCGATGCGATCGAGCAGCTGCGAATCGAACAGGAAGTTCTGGCCCAGGGCCTTGGACGCGGACAGGCCATGCCGTGCGATCACCTCGCGCAGCGGCGGCAGGCCCTCAAGGCCGCTCATTGCGCCTGAGCGCGGCGTCCGGCGGCTTCGCCGGCCATGCGAATCGCGGCGATGGTGGCGCCGGGTTCGGCCACGTTCTGGCCGGCGATCGCGAAGGCCGTGCCATGATCGGGCGCAACGCGCACGATCGGCAGGCCGAGCGTCATGTTGACGCCCTCGTCGAAATGGAGCGTCTTGAGCGGGATCAGCGCCTGGTCATGATAGGTGCAGAGCGCCGCGTCATATTTTGCCCGGGCGCGTGGGTGGAACATGGTGTCGGCGGCAAGCGGCCCGACAATGTCGATGCCTTCCTCGCGCAGCTGCTCGATCGCGGGCAGCAGAATGTCGATCTCTTCGCGGCCGAGCGCTCCGCCTTCGCCCGCGTGCGGATTGAAGCCCGCGAGCGCGATGCGGGGATTCTCGATTCCGAAATCGCGCTGGAGGCCACGGGCGGTGACTCGACCGCGCGCGACGACAAGATCCACCGTCAGCAGTTCCGGAACGCGGGCGAGCGCGACGTGAGTGGTGATGCACACCGTCCGCAGGCTAGGCCCCGCGAGCATCATCGCGACATTGCTGGGAGAAACTCCGCAGCGCTCCGCGACGAACTCGGTCTGTCCCGAATGGGTGAAGCCGATGGCGTAGAGTTCGGCCTTGGAGACAGGGCCGGTGACAATCGCCGAGGCAGCGCCCGAACGGGCGAGCCCAACCGCAATCTCGAGGCTGACGATCGCGCAGCGCGCACCCGGCATGTTGGGCTTGCCCGGCTCGATCTCGCCGGCGTCCTCGACTTCCATGATCGGCAGGGCGTCGTCGAAGCAGCCCGCGGCGTCCATGGGGTTGTCGATCTTCTGGAGCGGTCCGTCCCACACGGTCGTGATCGAGCGGGGATCGCCGATCGCGAAGAAGGGGCGCAACCCTTCCTCGCGCCGCCGCAGCCAGGCCTTGGCGAGAACCTCAGGCCCGATGCCTGCCGGATCGCCGATCGAGACGGCGATCGGCGGGAGCGTCTCGCTCATCGGTATTCGATCACCGCGTCGCGGCGCAGATCGCGGAGGTAGCGGCGGGCGCGCAGATCGACGCGCTCCTGCTCCATCTGGTTGTAGATCTGGTCGAACGACGGTGCACCTGACGTCTGCGGATCGTCGCGGCCGCACAGCACAAGCACGCGCACGCCGTCGGTGATCGACCCGAACGGGGTGGTCGTCTGGCCGATCGACAACTTGGCGAGCTGGCCCTGCAACACCGGCGGCAGGTCGCGGATCTTGACGTTGTCGTTTTCAACCATATCCGCATTGAACTTCGCTGCGACGTCCTTCGCTGCGCCGCAGCCGCCCATCTTCTGCGTGGCTTCGGCGAAGGCGGCGACGCGCGGGCTGGCTACCTCCTGCGTCGTGCCTTTGGGGAAGCTGATCGTCATCTGCTTGAGGCTCAACACCGCGTCGCGCGGATCGGCCGTGAGCACCTGCCG
>DATGEV010000164.1:0-2903 GCA_035309885.1 Sphingomonas sp. | reverse complement strand
CCGGGAGGCGAGGCGGTGCGGCTCGACGCGGGCCAGGCGCTCGCCACCGCCGATACGTCGCCCCAGCTCAGCGTCGCGGCGGTCTCCCCCGCCGACGTCGGCGGATGGCGCGAGCGCCGGCTGAACTACCGGCAGGCCTCGCTCTCCACCGTCGCGGCGGATCTGTCGCGCGGGCTCGGCGTCGCGATCGTCACCACGCCCGACGTCGCGGCGCAGCGTTTCACCGGCGCGATCGCCTACGCCGACAAAGCGCGCTTCCTTGGCCAGCTTGGCCCTTTGCTTGACGTCGCCGTGCAACATGATCACGACCGCTGGCTCCTGACCCGAAAGGCCGCCCCCCGGCACTAGCCCCCCTGCCCTCGCAGTGAGACCCAGCCTTCCCCTGATCGCCGTTGCCGCGGCGCTGCTGGCGACGACTCTCGCCCGCGCCGACACGCGCCATGCGATCAACCTGCCCGCCGGTGCACTCGGCGATTCGATCGTCGCGCTGAGCCGGATCACCGGCGCCAGCATCCGGCTGGCCGATGCCGGGCTATGGCAGCGCCCCGCGCCCGCGATCCACGGCACGCTCACCGTGCGCGAGGCGCTGCGGCGGGTGGCGGCGCCGTCCGACGCGCAGCCCGTCCCGCTCGGCCCGCAAAGCTGGCAGATCGCGTCGCGCGCCGCCACGCCCGCCCGTGCCCACGACACGCCACCCGCCGCCGCCGCCATCGTGGTCAGCGCCAGCAAGCGCGGCACCCGGTTCGCCAAATTTCCCGGCACGGCGACGATCCTGTCGGGCACGGACATGCCGGGCGGCGGCCCTGCCGACAGCGACAGCATCGCCAGCCGCGCGGCCAGCGTCACCTCCACCCATCTCGGCGCGGGGCGCGACAAGCTGTTCATCCGGGGCGTCGCCGATTCGGGGCTGGTCGGCCAGTCGCAGGCGACCGTCGGCGAATATTGGGGCGACCTGCGCCTCACCTACAACGCCCCCGATCCCGACCTGAAGCTCTATGACATCGCCGCGATCGAGGTGCTCGAAGGGCCGCAAGGCACGCTCTACGGCGCCGGATCGCCGGGCGGCATCATCCGCGTCGTCCGCCGCGACGCGGTGCTCGGCCGGTTCGAGGGTAGCGCCACCGCCGGCGTCTCCACCGTCGCGCATGGCGCGGTCGGCGGGGACGGTTCGGCGATGCTCAACCTGCCGCTAGGCGACCGGGCGGCGCTGCGCGTGGTCGGCTATGCCAGCAGCGACGGCGGCTATATCGACAACTCCACCACCGGAGAGCGCAACATCAACCGCGTCCACACCGAGGGCGGCCGCGCGGTGCTCCGCGTCGCACCGGGCGACGGCTGGACGATCGACGCGGGTGCGACCGTGCAGGACATCCACGGCGACGACAGCCAGTACGCCGATCGCGATGCGCCGCCACTCACCCGCCGCAGCGCGGTCGCCCAGCCTTATGAGGATGATTACCGGCTGGGCGAGCTGACCATCGCCAAGGATTGGGGCGGACTGCGCTTCACCTCGTCGAGCGCGATCGTGCGCCAGCAGGTCGACGAGCGCTTCGACGCGACGTTCGCGCCGGTTTTCCCGCGCCTGCTCGACCAGCACAACCACACCGCGATGGTGACGAGCGAGAGCCGGCTGTCGCGGCCGGTGACCGACGGCTTTGGCTGGGTGGTGGGCACCAGCTACCTCCACAACAGCGCCCGTCTCACCCGCGCGCTCGGCCCGCTGGACCAGTCGGCGCCGACCACGGGCGTGCTCAACCACATCGACGAGACGACGCTGTTCGGCGAATTCTCGGTGGCTCCCCTGCGGGGACTCACGATCACCGCCGGCGGACGGCTCACCCATTCGCGCCTGTCGGGCCGTGCGCTCGATCCGGCGGGGGGGCTGTTCGCCACAGCGCTTAACGACGATGACGGCAAGCGATCGGAAACCAAGTTCCTGCCCTCGATCGCCGCGTCGACCGAGCCGGGGCATGGCGTGATCCTGTTCGTGCGCTACCAGCAGGGCTTCCGGCCGGGCGGGCTCGCGATCGGCAACGCGATGATCCGGCGCTTCCAGAGCGACCGGGTGGCGACGATGGAGGCCGGCGTCCGCTATGATCGGCCTGGCGACGACGCGATCAGCCTCTCCGCCTCGGTGGCCTATACCGACTGGCGCAATATCCAGGCCGATTTCCTCGACGCACAGGGGCTGCCCGTCACCACCAATATCGGCGATGGACGGATTTGGTCGTTCGACGCGCGCGCCGCCTGGCGCCCGATCCCTTCGCTGCGCCTCGAGGGATCGGTGATCGTCAACAACAGCCGCCTCACCCGCCCCAACGAGACCCAGCTGTTCCAAGTGCGGCAGGACGCCTCCGTGCTCTTTGCGCAGCAGAAGGCGCTCCAGACCACCACCGCCCCCGCGCTCGACCCGATCGCGATCGAGGATATCGAGCGCAGCCAGCTCCCCAACGTCGCCGAGCTCGGCGGCCGGATCGGCGTCGACTATCACCACAGCTTCGCCAGCGGAATCGACCTCAGCGTCGGCGGCTGGGCGCGCTATATCGGCAAGTCGCGGCTCGGCGTCGGCCCGATCCTGGGCGGCACCGAGGGCGACTATGTCGACACGGGCCTGTCCGCGCGGATCGGCCGCAAACGGACGGGCGTGACGCTCAGCCTCAGCAACCTGCTCGACACCGCGGGCAATCGCTTCGCGCTCGGCACTCCGCTCAACGTGGTGCGCAACAGCGACGTGACGCCGCTCCAGCCGCGCACGATCCGCCTCGGCTTCGACACGCATTTTTAGACCAAGGTCGAAGCACCCCGTCTCCGTCTTAGGCTTTCGGGGAGGCCGCCAGAAGCCGCCCCTGCCGCATACGACGAAGAAGGGGTTTCATGCGCAGCCTGTTCGCTTCCACCTGCCT
>DATGEV010000163.1:0-2593 GCA_035309885.1 Sphingomonas sp. | reverse complement strand
CGCGATGGCATTCGAAGAATGCCGAGCCTTTCTTTCTGTATCGCGATCTGGCGAGCCTGCGCCGTCCCAGGTGCATAACCATCGCCGCTGGGATGGAAGCCCGTCATCTGGCTGGCGACGATGGCGCCGGCAGCGATGGCCAAGCCATAGGGGATCGGCCCTTTGGGCTGGAGGATTGGCCAGCGCCTGCGATGGTAGAGCGAAACCGGCAGCATCCGGCGGGCAACGACAAGCAGCAGAGCGAGCAGTCCGCCGCCCAGCGTGATCGCCGCCAACAAGCCCAGCCCCTGAGCGAAGTTGAACCACAGGGCTGTCGCAGCCAGCAGCTTCACGTCTCCACCGCCCAGCCAGCCGCGCGCGAACAGCAATGTCCCTATTCCCAGCGTGACCCCGAACACCGCCAGGTTCTGGAGGATGTCATATTCCCCCGTTGCGACGATCCACGCGCCGAAAAGGGCGATCAGCAGCAGGAAGAAGATGTTGGAGATGCGGAATGTCACGATGTCCTGCACCGCCGCTGCAGCGACGATCAGGATGAAGGCCCACCGCATCGCGTCAATGAGCATCGCCACCTCCCTGTTTGATCAAGCGGAGATTGTTCGCGGTCCGATCGGAGAACAGCGGGGCGAGGTTCAAGCTGGCGGCGAGATAGGCCTGCGCCTCGCCATCGCGCCCCTCGACCAGCGCCACATAGCCGGCATTGTTGAGGCGCCGGGCGCGCTCGGCATCCGGCTCGTTCCCGTTGGATTGGTCGAGCGTGGCTCCGCCTGCCACCGTCGCGACATCGAGATTATTCTGCATGCGCTGATTGTCGGGCGACAGGGTGCGCGCCTCCCGCAGCACCGCCTCCGCTTCGGGGAAACGGTGCTGGAGCGTCAGCGAATAGCCGATGTTGTTGAGGATCGCGGGCTCGATCGGCGCCAGCGTCCGGGCATGGGCATAGGCATCGGCGGCGTCCTGCCACCGGCTCGCGTGATCGGCGATCACGCCCAGCGTGTTCCAACCCTGCCAGGACGCCACGCAGTGCGCGACGGCCCGCTGCAGATAGGCGCGTGCTGTTTCGTCCCGCTCCAGATGCGCTGCCGCAATGCCTGCGCCCTCTAGGGCATCACAATCGTTTGCATCCTGGACAAGCAGCTGCTCGAAACCCTTTTCCGCTCCGGCATAGTCCTGATCGCCGAGAGCGAGCTTGGCCTGCACGCGCCCGATCAGGTGCGGGTCAGCCTGGGCGTGCTGCGTCGCCAGCCGATCAAGCATTACCTGCGCCTGAAGCGGGCGGCCATGCTCGACCGCGCGCAGCGCGAGGAGGGCCTGGGTGTCCGGCGGCAAGGGCGACGGCGGCGGGTTTTCGGGCACGGCGGCCAGAAGCAAAACGACAAGCCCGATCATCCGCGCTGTCCCCGCTGCGCGCCCGTGGTCGCGTCGGCTCCCAGCCACAGCGTGATCCGGGTCGCAGACCGGCTGGGGTGCAGCCGCACCGGGAAGGGCATGCGGGCGCGGATCGCATCGGCGAATGCCGGCCGGGAGCTCGGATAGACGATCTCGGACACCGCATGCGGCGGGGCGTTGGCGATGCGCGCGGCCCGCCATGCGGTCTTCGAAAGGCGTTCACGCGCACTGGCGGCCAGCCCCGTCCGGCCATTGGCGTTGAGGATCAGCATCGGCGGGTGCTCGTCGGGTGCTGGAACGACCGGCTCCACGACAAGCGCGACGCTATGCGCGAGCGCCCGGAGGAGCCGGCTGCTCCAGTCCGGCATGAGCGCCGGCGGTGCGGGTTCCAGCGCGAGCGCAACCGAGGCCGCGGGCTCGGGCGCACGCCACCCCTCGGGCGGCGCGACAGGAGCGGCCGTTGCAGCCGTCTGACGCGGCGGCTCCGTGACCATGGCCACCACGGGCACGGCCGCCACGGGCAAGGCCGAGGCTTCGGCCAGCACCGCCGTGGCTTCCGCGTTGCGCCCCTGCATGCGCAGCGACTGGGCCAGGTTGCGATAGATACGCGCATCGACCGGCGCAAAGGCCAGAGCCAGTTCATAGTAGCGCCGGCTGAGATCGAAGCGGCCAAGCATGTCGTAGCAAGCCGCGAGGCCGTCATAACCCCTGGCATCGTCAGGCGCGAGACGGATCGCCACGCGGAAGGAGCCGATCGCGAGGCCATATTCGCGTTGCAGATACATCGACTGAGCATCCGCCAACGCGCTCGCGAAGTCCGATTCCGGGATGGCGGCCGGGCGCCCGATGATCGTCGGCAGGTGACGCGTGGTCGTGCAGCCGCCCAACGCGATGAGCAGCGTGGCAGCGCCGGCGGCGAAGGCGAAGCGCGCGCTCACCGGCGGTGCTCCAATATCGGCGCGATGTCGCGGACGACCCGGATCCCTGCCGGCAGCATCAGCACGCCGATCATCACGGGCAACATGCAGGCGACGAGTGGGATCGACAGCAGGACCGGCAAGCGGTGCGCTTTCTCCTCGGCGCGCATTCGCCGCTTTTCGCGCATCTCCGTGGCGTAGATCCTCAGCGCCTGGCCGATGCTGGTGCCGAGCCGATCGCTCTGGACCATCAGGGTGGCGAAGGAGCGTATCTCGTCGATCTGGTT
>DATGEV010000162.1:0-3112 GCA_035309885.1 Sphingomonas sp. | reverse complement strand
AACGACATGGGCCTGCTCATCGACGGACAATGGCATGACGTCTGGTATGAGACGACGTCGACCGGCGGTCGCTTTGTCCGCAAGGACGCCGCCTACCGCAACTGGATCACCGCAGACGGCCGCCCCGGCCCGAGCGGCGAGGGCGGCTTCCAGGCCGAGGCCGGCCGCTACCACCTCTATGTCTCGCTGGCCTGCCCGTGGGCGCACCGCACGCTGATCATGCGCGCGTTCAAGGGGCTGGAGGGGATGATCTCCGTCTCCGCCGTGCACTGGCTGATGCTGGAGAAGGGCTGGACCTTCGCCGAGGGGCCGGGGGTAATCCCCGATCCCATCCATGGCGTGCGCTTCCTGCACGAGGTCTATACCGCCGCCGATCCGCACTATACCGGCCGCGTCACCGTGCCGGTGCTGTGGGACAAGGTGCGCGGCACGATCGTCAGCAACGAATCCTCCGAGATCATCCGCATGCTGAACTCGGCGTTCGACGGCATCGGTGCGACGCCCGGCGACTTCTACCCGGAAGCGCTGCGGCCCGAGATCGATGCGGTGAATGCGCGGGTCTACGACACGCTCAACAACGGCGTATATAAGTCCGGCTTCGCCACCACGCAGGCGGCCTATGAGGAGGCGGTCTATCCGCTGTTCGACACGCTCGGCTGGCTGGAGGAGAAACTCTCGAAGAGCCGCTGGCTGGTGGGGCCGAGCATGACCGAGGCGGACATCCGCCTGTTCACCACGCTGATCCGTTTCGACGCGGTCTATGTCGGCCACTTCAAGACCAACCTGCGCCGGATCGCGGACTATCCGCATTTGTCGGCCACTCTGCGCGACATCTACCAGACGCCGGGCGTCGCCCCGACCGTCAACTTCGAGCACATCAAGAAGCATTATCTGCAGAGCCACCGCTCGATCAATCCGCACGGCGTCGTGCCGGTCGGGCCGCTGATCGATCTCGACAGCCCGCCGAACCGCGACACGCTCGGCTGAGCTGACTCACCGCCATCCCGTGAGCTGTCGGGCTCGCGCGACACCCGGACACGCGGCCCCGCGTGCCCGAACCCCTCCACACGCCTTGAGGAGACCCACGATGCTGAAATTCTATTATCACCCGTCGCCCAACCCGCTGAAGACTGCGCTGCTGCTGGAAGAGCTTGGCGCCGAGTATGAGCTGATCAAGGTCGACACCTTCAAGGGTGAACAGCACGCGCCGGAGTTCCTGGCGGTCAACCCCAACGCCAAGGTGCCGGCGCTGGTCGACGGCGATGCCACCGTGTTCGATTCGAACGGCATCCTGCTCTACCTCGCCGAGAAGCATGGCCAGTTCCTGCCGACCGACGCCCAGGCGCGCGGTGCGGCGATTTCGTGGCTGTTCTTCGTCGCCACCGGCCTGTCGCCCTTCTCGGGCCAGGCGGTGCACTTCCTCCACCATGTGCCGGAGCCGCTCGCCTACGCGCAGAACCGCTATCTGAAGGAGGTGGAGCGCCACTATCGCGTGCTTGACGAGCGCCTCGCCGCCAACCGCTATCTGGCGGGTGACGAGTACAGCGTCGCCGACATGGCGCTGTGGGGCTGGGCGAACTTCGCCGGCTACATCCTCGGCGAGAAGGGCCTCACCGACACTCCGAACGTGAAGCGCCTGGTCGACGAGATCTCGGCCCGCCCGGCAGCGGCCCGTGCGCATGCGCTCAAGGATGGCCTGGTGCTCAAGGCTGACTTCGACGAGGAAGCCCGCAAGGCGCTCTTCCCGCAGAACACCTGAACTCCGTCCCCGCAGGCCGGCTCGCCCGGCCTGCGGATCCGCCGGGAAAGTGCATATGTTCCGGCCCCGAGGATAAATGCTGCAGTGCGGCGTGCATCCTGTGATAGATAGACAGCGATGTCACGCCTCGAATCGCTCGCCACTGCGTCGGTGACCCGCCGGGTCGCGCATCCGGCTCTCGTCATGGTCGCGCTCGCGATGGGCGGTTTCGCGATCGGCACCACCGAATTCGCGACGATGAGCCTGCTCCCCTATTTCGCGCGCGGGCTGGGCGTTGACGAGCCGACCGCCGGCCACGTCATCAGCGCTTATGCGCTGGGTGTGGTGGTGGGCGCGCCGCTGATCGCCGTGATCGGCGCCAGGCTGGCGCGGCGCACGCAGCTCCTGCTGCTGATGACGATGTTCGCGCTGGGCAACGGCCTGTCGGCGCTGGCCCCTACGTATGGCTGGCTGGTGTTCTTCCGCTTCCTCGCTGGCCTGCCGCACGGCGCCTATTTCGGCATCGCCTCGCTGGTCGCGACCTCGCTGGTGCCCGCCAACAAGCGCGCACAGGCGGTCGGCCGCGTGATGCTGGGGCTCACCGTCGCGACCGTGATCGGCGTGCCGGTGGCGAGCTGGATCGGGCAGGCGATCGGCTGGCGTTCGGGTTTCGCGATCGTCGCGGGCCTCGCGCTGCTGACGGTGGCGCTGGTCGGCCTCTATGCGCCGCGCGACGTGCCGCATGTCGACGCCAGCCCCCTGCGCGAGTTGGGCGCGCTCAAGCGCACGCAGGTGTGGCTGACGCTCGGCATCGGCGCGGTCGGCTTCGGCGGACTGTTCGCGGTGTACACCTATCTCGCCACCACGCTGGTCGAGGTGACGCATCTCACGCCGCATTTCGTGCCCGTCGTGCTGGCGATCTTCGGGATCGGCATGACGCTCGGCAATATCGTCGTGCCGTGGTTCGCCGATCGCGCACTGATGCCGACCGCCGGTGGCCTGCTGCTGTTCTCCGCCGTGATGCTGCTGCTGTTTCCGCTCGCCGCTCCGCATCCCGGCTGGGTGATGCTGGACGTGTTCCTGATCGGCATCGGCGGCGCGCTCGGCACCGCGCTCCAGACGCGGCTGATGGACGTGGCGGAAGATGCGCAGGCGCTCGCCGCCGCGCTCAACCATTCGGCGTTCAACGCCGCCAATGCGCTGGGGCCCTTGCTCGGCGGGCTCGCGATCGCCGCGGGGCTGGGCTGGACCTCGACCGGGCTCGTCGGCTGCGGGTTGGCGCTCGGCGGCTTCGTGATCTGGGCGATCGCGTGCATTGATGCGCGCCGACGCGAGGGCGGCGCGCCACCGCCTGAGATCGTCTTGCACGGAACT
>DATGEV010000161.1:0-2833 GCA_035309885.1 Sphingomonas sp. | reverse complement strand
CGGAGCCCGGGGGCATCGGCTGGCCAGAGATAGGGCAGGAAACGGCGCAGCGAGGCGAAGCCGATATCAGGCTTGATCGTCTCTCCGCCGGTGAAATCGGGTGGCATGTCGCGGGCAACATAGGCGCGCCGGACGCATCCGCCAATGTGGAGGAGAGCCGGAATCGGTCGCTCGCGCGTGGCAAGGTCCGATGTCACGTGTGGAATGCTGATCCTTGGTGAAAAATCCCGAGATGTCGCGAAGCGCGATGGCGCGCTTTCCTGTCGGGAAGCGATAGCCCGCGGAAATCCGCCATTTCCCGAAGTTGGCACGCCCCCTGCAATACCTCTGGCATCCCGCCAATCTCTGACGGGACCGACATTCTGAGGGAGAAATGCCATGTTTTCGTTCGACCTTTCCAACGTCCGCCAGGCGCTCGTTTCGGCCGCTGGTGCGCTGTTCTTCTGCACGGTGCTGGTGGGCGCCGCGGTGCTTCCCGCTCAGGTCGCCACTGCCGCCGTGCTGGGGCTCTGAACCCGAACCAACAGGGGCATCTCATGTCCAATCGTCTTGTGATCGATCGTCGCCGCGGGCTCTGGCTCGGCGTGTGCCGCGGGCTGGCGGACTATACCGGCGTGCCGGTGGGGGTGGTCCGCATCGCCCTGCTGATCCTCACCATCGTGAGCTTCGGCATTCCGGGCGTCATCGCTTACGTGCTGTTCGGCTGGCTGGCCGGGGAGGGCTGACCCCCCGCTGCCAGCGGCGGCGTTCCAGACTTGCCTCGCGCGCGCTCGCCGACGATGCTCGGCCATGGACGACGCCCAGGCCATCATCGAACGACTGAAGCTCTGGCCCCATCCCGAAGGCGGATGGTATCGCGAGACCTGGCGGGCCGATGCGGCCCCCGGCGACCGGGCCGGCGCCACCGCCATCTATTTCCTGCTCGAGGCCGGGCAACGATCGCACTGGCACAAGGTCGACGCGGCCGAGCTCTGGCTGTGGCACGCGGGCGCGCCGTTGCGCCTGCTGATCGCCGCCGATGAAGCCGGGCCGGCGGTCGAGGCGCCGCTCGGGCCCGATCTGGCGGCAGGCCAGGCGCCGCAGCGGCTGGTGCCGCCGCATCACTGGCAATCCACCGAGCCGACAGGCGGCTGGGCGCTGGTCTCCTGTATCGTGGCGCCCGGTTTCGACTTCGCGGGCTTCGAGCTTGCGCCGGAAGGCTGGACACCGGGCGCGGCGTGAGCGAGGTCGATCCGATCGCTGATGTCGCGCGGGTGCGTGCGCTGATGGTGGAGGCGGCGCGCGCCGGCGAGACGATCAGCTATTCGACGCTGCTCGCGGCCCTCGGCCATCGCTTCACGCGGCCCAAGATGCGCGCCGTCTGCCGCACGCTCGGCCACATCGACGAAGAGGGTGCCGCCGTCGGCGAGCCGGAGCTGGCTGCCCTGCTCGTCCGCGAATCGGATGGGTTGCCAGGGCAAGGCTGGTGGGGCGGCGGCCACGCGCTGATGCTCGGTTACGAGGGGTCGTGGGAGGGCCCGGAAGCCCGCGCCTTCGTCCGCGCGATCCAGCAGGAGGCCTTCGCCTACTGGCGCAATCGCTGAATCATCGAGCCTCTTGCATCCCGTCCCCGTCGTTGTACGATCGTGCAACAAATGGAGGCGAGGATGGCGCACGCGACGCTGGCCGGACAGGAGTGGAGCGATCCCGACGCGGGCTGGAGCCTGCCGGCGTGGACCTATTCCGATCCCGAATTCTTCGACGCCGAGGTGGCGCGCGTCATCCGTCCGTCGTGGCAGGTGGTGTGCCATGGAAGCGACGTGCCGCAGGCTGGCGACTTCCATACGCTCGATTATGTGGGCGAGAGCGTGGTGGTGGTGCGCGGCCGTGACGGCGCGCTCAACGCCTTCACCAATGTCTGCCGTCATCGCGGCGCGCGGCTGCTCGATGGACCGTCGGGCTGCGCGAAGAAGCTGGTGTGCCCTTATCATGCCTGGACCTACGACCTCGACGGACGCCTGACCGGCATCCCGATGCGCGAAAGCTACGCGATCGACATGAGCCGCCACGGCCTCGCCCCGGTCGAACTCGAAATCTGGCGTGGTTTCGTGTTCGTGCGACTGGAGGGCGGCGGGCCTTCGGTGGCCGAGATGATGGCGCCCTATGAGGCCGAGGTTGCGCCCTATCGCTTCGAGGATCTGCGCGCCTTCGGCCGGGTGACGCTCCGCCCCCGGCCGGTGAACTGGAAGAATGTCGGCGACAATTATTCCGACGGGCTGCACATCGCGGTCGCCCATCCCGGACTCAGGCGGCTGATGGGCAACGGCTATGGCGTCGAGGCCAGCCCCCATGTCGACAAGATGTGGGGCCCGATCGTCGAGCGTCCGTCGGCCAATCCGTCGGAGCGCGCCTACCAGCATTTCCTGCCCGAGGTCGGCCATCTGCCGCCCGAGCGCCAGCGGCTGTGGACCTATTTCAAGCTCTGGCCCAACATCGCCTTCGACATTTATCCCGATCAGGTCGATTTCATGCAGTGGCTGCCGGTTTCGCCGACGCAGACGCTGATCCGCGAGATCGCCTATGCGCTGCCCGATGCGCGGCGCGAAATGAAAGCCGCGCGCTACCTCAACTGGCGCATCAACCGGCAGGTCAACGCCGAGGATACGGTACTGGTCGAGCGCGTGCAGGCCGGCATGGCGTCGGCAAGCTTCACCGTCGGCCCGCTCAGCGAGGACGAGGTCGCGCTCCGCAATTTCTGCCGCAAGATCCGCCACTCCATACCGGAGGCGCGCCAGCACCATGCGCCCGCCCCCGGCTGGAGCCGCCGCCCGCACCCTGCCCCGGGAGTTGCCTG
>DATGEV010000160.1:0-4812 GCA_035309885.1 Sphingomonas sp. | reverse complement strand
CGGTCCGCCTCCAGGATTTGCGTGCCGAGCGGCACCTTGATGACCACCGCCGCCGCGGACGCGCCGGTGCGGTCCGATCCGGCGCCGTTGCCGCCCTTGGCGGCGCGGAAGTGCTGCGTGTAGCGGAAGTCGATCAGCGTGTTCAGGCCGGGCACCGCCTCGAAGATGATATCGCCGCCCTTGCCGCCATTGCCGCCATCGGGGCCGCCATATTCGATGAACTTCTCGCGCCGGAACGAGACCGCGCCCGGGCCGCCGGCGCCGGAGCGGATGAAGATCTTGGCCTGGTCGAGAAAATGCATCGTGATCGATCTCAAATCCGCGTCATGCCGGCGAAAGCCAGCCTCCAGATCCGCTCGCCGTGGCGCATCGCATCCAGACCCCGGCATTCACCGGGTGACGACCCTGTTCGTAAAGGGGGCGCCTCTACCCGTTTTTGCCCGTTTCCGCCAGCCCCGCGAACGCGAGCAGCTGGACGGTGGCGATGGTGCGCGCGGTGTCGCGGGGCAGGCCGAGCTCGGCGGCCATCGGCGCACCCATCAACGCGTCGCCCAGCGCCGTGAGTGCCAGCATCAGCGAGATCGCCGGCAGCGGCTCGCCATCGCGCGGCGCAACCTGATCGACCAGCCGATGCGTCGCGCTCAGCACGGGCGCCAGCACGTCGTGATGGCCGTTGAGGATCGCCCAGCTCGCCAGCGCCGCGCCACCTTCCCGGTCATAGGCGTCGAACACCAGGTCGACGATCGCGCGGGCGCCCACCTCGCCACGGCGGGCCGCGTCGATCGTGGCGGCGATGCGGGCGGTGATCGCATCGGCCATGCGCTCGGCCAGCGCGGTCTGGAGCCCCGCCGCCGATCCGAAATGGTGGAGCAGATTGGCGTGGGTGCGGCCGATTCGCGCACCCACCGCCTTCAGCGTCACCGCCTGCGGGCCCGCCTCCAGCAACAGCGCGCGAGCCGCATCCAGCGCGGCTTCGCGGCTGGCTTCGGGGGAGAGGCGGCGTCTTATTGACATCAATGTAAGCTACCCATAGCCTCGCTGCCGATCAAGGAGGTGGTCGATGTCTACGTGCACGCCTGACGATCTGGTGATCACGCCGCGCGACCGGCGCTTCGGGCGCAACCCCGTCGAGGGCGGCGCGCAGGCCCGCTGGTGGCTGGGCGGCGATCCGGTGAAGACCGCGATCTACAATGCGCTGTCGGTCACCTTCCCGCGTGGTGAGGCCCTGTTCATTGATTCGGTGCGCCGTTTCCGCGACGGCGCCGATCCCCGACTCGCCGCCGAGATCCAGGCCTTCATCCGGCAGGAGGTGGCGCACAGCCGCGAGCATCTCGCCTTCAATCGGCGCGTGATGGAGGCCGGCTACGACGTCTCGCGGCTGGAGGCGCGGGTTGAGCAGCGCCTCGCTTTCCTCGCCAGCAAGCCGCCGATCGTCAGTCTCGCCGCGACGATGGCGCTGGAGCATTTCACCGCAATGCTGGCCCACGCGCTGCTCGCCGATCCGCGCCACCTTGCCGGCGCCGATCCCGAATCGGCGGCGCTGTGGCGCTGGCATGCGATCGAGGAGATCGAGCACAAGGGCGTCGCTCACGACACCTGGCGGCACGCGACGCGCGACTGGCCGCGCCGGCTGCGCTGGAAGGTGAAATCGCGCGTGATGCTGTTCGTGACGCGCAACTTCCTGGTCGACCGCACGCGCGGCATCCTCGATCTGCTCGCGCAGGACGGCCTTACCGGCCCGCGAGTGTGGGCGCGACTCGCGTGGATCGCGTTCGGCAATCCCGGCATCGCGCGGACGATCGCGGGGGCATGGGCGAGCTATTTCCTGCCGGGTTTCCACCCGTGGCGGCGCGATGATCGCGCGCTGATCGTGGAGGCTGAGCGTCGGCTCGGCGGCCGCGAAGGCGGGGAGGGCCTGCCGCTCCCCGCCTGATCCGTCAGGCCGCGTGGGCGTACATGACGCAGTCGACATTCTCGTTGCGCACCGTGCTCCAGCGCTTCTCGACCTCGCCCGTGCGGACGAAGCCCAGCTTCTCCAGAACCCGGCCCGACGCGGGATTGTCCGGGAAATGCCCGGAACGCAGCGATTTCAGCCGCAAGCCCTTGCGCGCGATATCGACCACGGCGTGGCCCGCCTCGGTGGCGAAGCCCAGCCCCCAGCAGGAGCGCGCGATCCAGTAATCGAGCTCGGCACCATCGTCGCCGTCCTCGCGCAACGCGATTCCGCCGACCAGCTTCGGCGCGCCGCGCGTGCGGACATAGATCAGAAACTCGGGCAACGCTTCCGAATCCCGATCGCGTGCCAGAAACGCTTCCGCGTCCTCCGGGAGATAGGGCCAAGGCGTTCCCGGCAGCTTGTCGACGATCGCTTCGTCGGCGATGGCATCGAGTAGAGCAGGGGCGTCCTCGCCCCAGCCTGGCCGCAGCAGCAGCCGTTCAGTCCGTGCAAACATGGCGGTATCTCTTGTTGCCTCTCCACGCCCTGCGCCCACAACGCCCCTAGGCGGTGGAGGTTACGGGCTGACGACAGATCGTTTCAGCGGGGAGACAAAAAGAAAGGGAGACGGGGCGACCCGTCTCCCTCTTGGTTTCACCTTGAGCGGTGGAACCCGGGATCGCCCCTGCGGACGATCCCCATGACCGTCCGACTTTACTCTGCGGCCTGCGCGAGCGCGTCGACCGATACATATTTGCGGCCGAGCTTGCCCTCGTGGAAGCGCACGCGGCCTTCGGCGAGCGCGAACAGGGTGTGATCCTTGCCCATGCCGACGTTGACGCCGGCGTACACCTTGGTGCCGCGCTGACGGATAATGATGTTGCCGCCGATGACCTCCTGGCCACCGAACTTCTTCACGCCAAGGCGACGACCGGCCGAATCGCGACCATTGCGCGAGGAGCCGCCTGCTTTCTTATGTGCCATTGCTCTCTACTCCTTCGCTAAGGCTCAGGCGTCCGCCGCCGGGGCGTCAGCCTTGGCCTTCTTCGCCTTCGGGGCCGCGCCGCCGACCGACAGGATCTCGAGGATCGTGTGGTACTGGCGATGGCCGTTACGGCGACGATAGTTGTGACGGCGACGCTTCTTGAAAACGATCACCTTTTCACCGCGCGCCTGCGCAATGATCTTGGCCGAGACCGAGAGGCCGTCGGTCGCCTTGGCTTCACCGTTCTCGCCCGCGAACAGGACGTCGGTGAGCGCCACGGTTTCGCCGGCCTCGCCAGCGAGCTTCTCGACGACGATCTTGTCTCCGGCGGCGACGCGATACTGCTTGCCGCCCGTGCGCACGATAGCGAACATGGCTCTCTCTTTAAGTCTAGACCTGACGCGCGGAATGGGGCGGTTGGCCCCACAGCTCCGCGCGGAAAGCCGGCTCGCTAAGGGATTCGGGCCGGAGTGTCAATGAAAAGCGACGGCGTGATGACGCTCAGTGGCGATGCTCGCGACGCAGCGTGTAGCGCCCCTGCGCGAAGCCATCGAACAGGCCGTCGAGCGCGGGATGCTCGACCGGCTCCTCGCTGCGATCGGCGATCAGATTCTGCTGGCTGACATAAGCGACGTAGCTCGATTCGGCGTTCTCGGCGAGCAGATGGTAGAAGGGCTGGTCCTTGGCCGGCCGGATGCTCTCGGGAATCGCCTCGTACCATTCTTCGGTATTGGCGAAGACCGGATCGACATCGAATACCACGCCCCGGAAATCGAGCAGCCGGTGACGCACCACGTCGCCCACCGAAAAGCGTGCATGCACCACGCTGGGCGCCGCCAGCAGGGCATCGGGTGCCGCGGGGAGGCGGCTGGCAAATTCGGGGCTGTTGTCCATGAACACTTATCTAGGGCGCTGATCGAAGGAGGCAAGCGATCACCGCTTGGCAAGCGCGCAAAGTGTCGCTAATGGCCGCGCCTCACGACCATGGCGGCGCCCCCACGGCCCCGCCAGCGATCTCGCGGAGAGGTGCCAGAGTGGTCGATTGGGACGGTCTCGAAAACCGTTGTGGGTGCAAGCTCACCGTGGGTTCGAATCCCACCCTCTCCGCCACTTCGTCCATTTTTCGACATCCGCCAGCGTTCGTTTTGAGCTGATATCGCGCTGAATTTGCGCGATATTTCTCCACCTGCGTTAGCTGATGATCGCCAACATTCATGGGCGAGTGTGGGGTTGGCTCGGGCGGGTGGCCTTCATTCGGGGCGTCCGGACGGCTAGATTCGGCGCATGGGCAATATGACCAGAAACCAGGTGCGCGATCTCGTCGAGCCGGGGCGGTACTCCGATGGCGATGGCTTGATTCTGCGCATAGGTCCGAGCGGTGCCAAGAGCTGAATGCTGCGTGTCCAGGTCAACGGTCGGCGTCGGGATGTCGGTCTGGGCGTTGTCGAGGACGTTTCATTGCGCGCGCCCCCATTCGTCGTCCCCGTTCTTGATGGACTCCGAAAGCGCCTTGCACTCCAACATGATGCGCATCTGAGCTAGGTCGATCAAATCCGCTCGCGAGACTGGCGCGACGTGAAATCCAGTAACGCTGGCGGCGTTTGGCCCGCGCGCCCGATCGGCAGCGGACAAGCCGCCATCCGCGAACAGCGACGGATCAACGCGGCTTTTCCGTCCTGAACGAACGGCCACTTCTGGGATTACTATGCGGCACGCCGAACGCCCCGAAAGGGGCGCAGAGCAGATCGGCGCGACGCGACTGACGGTCTGGCAGACATCGATTCGAAGGTCAGAGGGCTACCGAGGCCGTTCAGTGCGCAGCCCCGGCCTCGATTGCGCGCGTCGGTTTCGGCGCCAGCCAGATGATGGCGGCGGCGAAGAAGAGGGCGAA
>DATGEV010000159.1:0-6672 GCA_035309885.1 Sphingomonas sp. | reverse complement strand
GGTGCCGACGACTATCTCGTCAAGCCGTTTGCATTGAGCGAACTGGTCGCGCGGCTCAGCGCGCTGGTCCGGCGGAGTGCGAGCCGCGAGGTGGTGACGACGCTCGGCTTTGGCGGCATCGTGATGGATCTGCTCAAGCGCGAGGTGCGCTGCGATGGCCATGCGGCGCTGCTCCAGCCACGCGAATTCCGCCTCCTTGAGGAGTTGCTGCGCAATGCCGGCCGTGTCGTCACGCGCACCATGTTACTCGAAGAGGTCTGGGGTTTCCACTTTGATCCGCAGACCAACATTGTCGAAACCCATATGAGCCGGCTGCGCGCCAAGCTGGCGGAGGCCGGGGCCAGCAATGCGATCGAGACAGTGCGCGGCGTCGGCTATCGGCTGCGGGCAGACGACTGAATGCTGCGCAGCGCCGCCTACCGGATCGCGATCGTCAGCTCGGCCGCTTTCGCGCTGGCGACGATGGTGCTTGGCCTCATCGTCTACCTCTCGGCGCATGCGGCCTTCACCCGCCAGCTCGACGATCGAATTCGTGAGGACAGCGCGACACTGGTCAGCGAATTCCGTGCCGAAGGCCGTGCCGGGTTGATCGCGGCGATCGAGCGGCGGCAACGCGAAGATGCCACCAACGATCTCGGCTATGGGCTGTTCGAAGCCGGTCGGGGGCGTGTCGCGGGAGCGCTGGTCACGGCGATGCCGCCGCCCGGCCTAAGCGACATCGTTTTTCATGATCCCGACGAGGGCCCTGATCCCGCGCGCGCAATCACGACGGTGCTTCCGGATGGTTCGCGCCTCGTGGTCGCGGCGGATCGCGCTCCTCTGGAACGGATCGACCGCACCATCGTGACGCTGTTCGGCGCTGCCTTTCTGGCCGTTCTCGCAATCGGCGCGGCGGGCGCGGTGCTGCTTGGCGCCTATTTGCGACGTCGCCTCTCGGCGATGAGCGGCACGGCCGAGGCGATCATGCACGGGGATCTCGGCCAGCGCGTCGTCGTCGGCCCGCACAGCGATGAATTCGATCGGCTGGCGGCGCTGCTCAACACCATGCTGGATCGCATCACAGCGCTTCTCGACAATCTCCGACAGGTTTCGAGCGACGTGGCTCATGATCTCCGCACCCCGCTGGCGCGGTTGCGCAACGGCCTCGACGGCGGACTGCGCCATGGACATGTTCCCGACGAACGGGACGCCGCCATCGAGCAGGCGATCGCGCGGAGCGACGATGTACTAACTTTGTTCTCAGCGTTGCTGCGGATCTCCGAAGTGGAAGCCGGTGGAGTGAAGCGCGCGTTTGCGCCGCTCGACATCACGCTGCTCGCGCGCGAGTTGGCGGAAAGCTACGCGCCTGCGATCGAGGATGGTGGCCGGCAGCTGGCATGCGCGATCGACGCGGATGCGATGATCGTCGGAGACCGTGAACTGGTTTCCCAGGCGCTGATCAACCTGCTCGACAATGCGCAGATCCACACACCAGCCGGAACGATGATCACGCTCATGTTACGTCAGGAGAACACCCGCGTGCTGCTGACCGTGGCTGACGATGGCCCGGGTGTACCCGGAGGCGAGCATGCCCGGCTTATCCAGCGTTTCGTTCGACGCGACGCGAGCCGATCGCGGCCCGGTCATGGGCTGGGCCTCAGCCTCGTCTCGGCGATTGCCAGCGCGCATGACGCCAACCTCGTGATCGCCGACCATGCGCCAGGCCTTTCCGTGACCCTCGATTTCCCAAGGGTCGACCGATGAAGCGCCAGCGCCTTCTGATGGCCGCGTTATTCGTCGGCGGATGCGCCCATTACACTTCGCTGCCCCTGCCGCGCGAGCCGGCGCTGCCGGCCTCGCTCCCGGCGCTGCCCGCGGCGGCGTTGACGGTGGCCCAGGTGACAGCGCTTGCCGTCGAACGCAGCCCTGACCTCGTCGCCGCGCGAACGAAACGCGGCGTCGCGCAGGCGCAGCTGGCGGCAGCGGGCGTGCTGCCCAATCCTTCACTGACCGGCGCCTTCCTGCCATTGATCTCAGGCGTGGGCACGGTGCCGGCGTGGAATGTGGGGCTGACGCAGGACATCAAGGCGTTGATCGTCTATCGGCCCCGGCTGCGGGCAGCGCGTGACGCGGCCGGTCAGGTCGAGGCCGATCTGCTCTGGCAGGAATGGCAGACCGCGGGCGAGGCCCGCCGCCTCGCTGTCGATCTGATCCTCGGTGAACACAACCGGGCGCTGCTGACGGAGGCTGACCGGCTGCTCGCGCATCGCTACGCGCTGATGCAGAAGGCCCTCGCTGCGCGTGACGTGACGCTGACGACAGCAGCGCCTTCGGCATCGGCGTTCCAATCCGCTCGGGCCAATCTGCTAGCAGCGGAACAGCATCAGCTCGAACTGCGTCATCGGTTGAACGCTCTGCTGGGGATCGCAGCCGACGCCGTCGTGCCGCTGGCGGATCACATCGATTTGCCGCCGTTCGACGCGGCCGCGGCCGAGGCATCGCTGACGCGGCTGGCCGATCGCCGTCCTGATCTGCTGGCACTTCGCTTGGGCTATGCCGCCGCCGACGAGGATCTGCGCGGGCAGATCCTCTCGCAATTCCCTGATCTCGTGTTGGGTGGATCAGCATCGAGCGACAACAGCAACGTCATCAATGCTGGGCCTACTGCGACGATCGGTGTGCCGATTTTTGATCGCAATCAGGGACACATCGCAGTCGCGCGCGCCACCCGTGTCCAGCTCCATGCGGAATATACCGCCCGGCTGGCCGCAGTCACCGGGGAGGTCGGTGCCATGCTCGGCGAGCGGGCGGCACTGACCCGCCAACTCGCCATCGTGCGCGGCGATCTGCCCAAAGCCAAGGCGGCGGCCGATCGCGCTGCACAGGCCTTCAATCAATCCGCCCTGGACGAGCGCAGCTATGTCGACCTCATCACCGCCTATTTCGCCAAGGAGCAGGAGATCATGACGCTCGAAACGGCGCTCGCCGATCAGGAGGTGGCGATCGATACGCTGATGGGCGCCGGCTTGCCCGCCGTTGACACATTGCCGCCCGTCGAAGGAGCGCGCCCGTGAAGCTAGCTCTGTTTCTACCCGTCATGCTGCTGGGGGGGTGTGGTGGCGCATCCGATCAGTCCACCGTGCCAGCGCGCGCGCTGGTGTCGGTGGTCCGGGTCGAGCGAGGCACCGCACCCGAATGGTTGACTGTCTATGGCAGCGCCACGCCGTCGCAGACGGGTGCGCAGACGCTCAGCATCAATCAGCCGGGGCAAGTGAGCCGGCTTCTGGTGACGACGGGAGCGGCGGTCCGCGCCGGGCAACCGATACTCGCGTTCATGCTCGCGCCATCCTCGCAGGCGGCATACGCCCAGGCGCGGGCCCAATTTCAATTGGCGCGCGCGCAACGCGACACCACCCAGCGGCTGCTTGGTCAACAGCTCGCCACACGCGACCAGATGGCGCAGGCCGAGAAGGCTGTGGGCGATGCACAGGCTACTTTGGACGCGCTCGCAAAGGATGGGGCGGGGGGCGCCCTCACTCTGGTCCGTGCTCCGTTCGCCGGTGTCGTCACCGCGATACCGGTCGCGCAGGGCGATCGCACGCAGCCCGGCGCGGCACTGGCGACCGTAGCCCGCGCCGGCGGCATCGTCGTAACCGTCGGCGCACCGCCGGAGCAGGCCAGCCATATTCACACCGGTCAGCGCGCGCGCATCCACCCGCTCGATGGCTCGACGATGATCGACGGGCAGGTGGTGCGTGTCGACAACGCGCTCGATCCGCAGACCAAGCTGGTCGATGTCGATATCAGCTTCCCGGCGGGTGCGATGATGAGTGGCGCCGGCGCGCAAGTGGATATCGCAACAGCGACACGGAACGGCTGGGCCGTTCCACACCATGCCGTAGTCACAGCCTTGGATGAACCGCATGTGTTCCAGATCGCCGGAAGCAAGGCGAAGTCGGTGCCGGTCACCATTGCGGTGCCCGGCCGCGACACCGATCTGGTCGAAGGGGAGCTCGATCCCGCGCGCCCGCTGATCGTCGAAGGCGCCTATCAAGTGGCGGACGGGGATCTTGTGCGCGTAGGCGTAGCACGCTGATGGATCTGCGCAGTTTTGTCGAGCGGCAGGCGCGCGCGATCGTCACGATCGCGCTGGCGCTGGCACTGGCGGGCGTGGCCGCCGCCATCGCGCTGCCGATCGGTCTGTTTCCACAAGTGTCTTTCCCGCGCGTGGTGGTCGATCTCGATGCCGGCAGCCGGCCAGCCGACCAGACCGCGCTGGCCGTCACCCGCCCGATCGAGGAGGCGCTCCGCAGCGTTCCCGGCGTGCGCGACGTCCGATCGGAGACGACGCGCGGGTCGGCGCAGATCTCGATCGATTTCGGTTGGGGACGCGACATGACCGCCAGCACACTGCTGGTCGACAGCGCGATTGCCCGCGCCGTCTCCACGATGCCGCCGGGCGTCACCTATGATGTACGGCGCATGGACCCCACCGTGTTCCCGATCATCGCGTATGCGCTGACGTCCGACACGGCGTCGCCGACCGAGCTACAGGATCTCGCCCGCTACCAGATCACCCCGCTGCTTTCGGGCATTCCCGGCCTGTCGAAGGTTTCGGTGCAAGGTGGCGAGACAGCGGAGGTGGAAGTAATGGCCGACCCCGCACGCCTGGCGGCGCACGGGCTCACGATGGCCGATCTCGCGACTGCCATCCGGGATGGCAATGTGCTGAGCGCGGTTGGACAGGTGCAGGACCGCGGTCGGCTGTCGCTAGTGGTCGCCGATCGCAGTCTCGTCACCGCGGCCGACGTGTCGGGAGTCGTGATCAAGGGCGCGCCCTTCGGCATCGTCCGTGTCGCGGATGTCGCCACGGTCCGCGCCGGGGTGGTGCCGCAATGGCTGCGCATCTCGGAAGACGGGAAACCCGCCGTCCTGTTCAACATCTACGAGCAGCCCGACGGTAATGCCGTCCAGATCGCCAAGGCGGTGCGCGACAAGCTTGGTAACTTCCGGCTGCCGCCCGGTGTGCGGCTGGTCAGCTGGTACGACCAGAGCGAGCTCGTCACCCAATCCTTCGCCAGCGTGCGCGATGCGGTGTTGATCGGGCTCGTGCTCGCTGCCGGTGTGCTGTTCCTCTTCCTCAGGAGCTGGCGGGTTACGCTGATCGCCGCGATCGTGGTGCCGGCGACTCTGGCAGCCACTGTCCTGGCGCTGAGCCTGCTCGGCATGAGCTTCAACATCATGACGCTGGGCGGCATCGCCGCCGCGGTTGGCCTGTTGATCGACGACGTGATCGTGATGGTCGAGCATATTGCCCGCCGCGCCGGCTCTGACGCCGACACGGGCGAGGACGTCGCCGGCCGCGGCGCGGTAATGCCTGCAGCGCGGGAGTTCCTCGCGCCGCTCACCGGTTCCAGCCTTGCGACACTCATCGTGTATGTACCGCTCGGCTTCCTCTCCGGGGTTACCGGGGCTTTCTCCAAAGCACTGTCGATCACGATGGCAGCGGCACTGGCGATATCCTGGGCGATGACGGCATTCGTCGTGCCGCTTCTGGCGCGTGCCTTCATTGATTTCGAACGCTGGCGCGATCCTGGCCACGAGAAGGGGGGCTGGCTCGATCGTCACCACGATCGCGGGCTCGATGGGCTCACTCGGCGGCCCTGGCTGCTTGTCGTGGTGGCGGTGCCCCTGCTGGCGATTGGCTATCTAGCTTATGCCCGCGTGCCGACAGGATTCATGCCGCGGGTCGATGAAGGGGGCTTCGTCATGGACTATTATACGCCCCCCGGCACTTCGCTCACCGAGACCAATCGCGAAATGGCCCAGATCGATGCCATTCTGCGCGCAAATCCCCAGATCGACACCTTCTCGCGTCGACTTGGGACCGGGCTCGGCGGCGATCTGGGCCAGAGCTATCATGGCGACTATTTCGTCCGGCTGAAGCCGGGGCATGCCTCTGCAACCGAGGACGTCATGTCCGACATCCGCCGGCAGGCGGAAGCGAGCGTGCCCGGTGTCGAACTCGAGCTCGCGCAGCTGATGGAGGATCTGATCGGCGATCTGACGGCGGTGCCGCAGCCGATTGAAATCAAGCTCTACTCTTCCGACAATAGCGTCCTGGGCCCGCAGGCTGAGAAAGTTGCGGCGCTGATCGGCCGGATCGACGGAGTGGTGGAGGTGAAGAGCGGCCTCCAGCTTGCCGGTGACGCGCTGGATCTGCGGATCGATCCGATCCGCGCCGCGATTCTGGGCATCACGCCGTCTGCGATTGCCACCCAGTTGAACGGCGCGATGACCGGCGCGGTGGCGACCGCGCTGCCGCAACCGGGCAAGCTGATCGACGTGCGGGTGCGCCTGCCCAACCTGGCTGACCTGACCGAAGCGCAGCTTGCCCAACTACCGATGCGGGCCGATGACGGGCACGTCATCCAACTTTCCCGCGTCGCCAGCATTGTCCGTAAGACAGGGCAGGCGCAGATCGGGCGCGAGAATCTCGAGCCGATGGTCGCAGTGACGGGCCGGATCGAAGGGCGCGGGATCGGCGCCGCCGTCGCTGATGTGCAGGCCGCATTGGCGAAACCGGGCGTGCTGGAACCCGGTGTGCGCTACGAACTGGGCGGGCTCTACCAACAGCAGCAGATCGCCTTCGCTGGGTTGTTGCGAGTCTTCGTTGCCGCGCTGATCGCAGAA
>DATGEV010000158.1:0-9138 GCA_035309885.1 Sphingomonas sp. | reverse complement strand
AGGTTGGAGAAGCGCAGGCCGAACGCCACCGTCGCCCAGGCATAGCAGGCGGTCAGCCCGATCAGCGCGAACGCCCACACCGGCTGGAGCAGCGGATGGTCCGACAGAGCGCGCGCCCAGCCGAGCTGGTGCTGCTGATAGTCGAGCGGCCCGCCCGGGTTCATCAGGATGAAGGGCGGATAGCAGATCAGCGCCGCCATCCACGCAGCCGCGAAGGGATTGCCCGAGCGGATGTGCGAATCGAGCGGCCGCATCGTGAAGATATAGCCGACCGTGCCGAGGCTGACGTCGATCAGGAACATGATCCCCACCAGCCCGTCGGCAAGCACGACGGGATCGTTTCCCATCGCCTGCGGGCTGGCGGCGGTCGCCACCGCCCAGTTGCCGCGCAGCGTCGAGAGCATGAAAGCGGTGAAGAAGCCCTTGATCGCCCAGCTGCGCGCATGTTCGGCGAGCTTTGCCTTGAGCGCCGGATCGAAGCCCCGCCCGGCCGTGAGCAGCCAGTGGCCGAACGCCCATGCGCCGTCGCGCGGCTCCTTGAGCCGGCGGTCGAGCCAGATCACATAGGGCGGGGAGAGCACGAGCAGCACCGGCAGCGCGGCGCGCAGCACGCCGGTCGCATAGCCATAGTCGCCCTGCGCGTACCAACGGCCCAGCCAATAGACGAAGGCGATCACCCCCCAGGTCGCCCACAGCCCCGCGAGCTTGACGAGCCCGGTGTCGAGCGCTTGCGACCAGGGCCGCGGCGGCGCGGACCAGTCGATCCCGGTCGAGGGATTGCGATAGACCCGATCGACCAGCAGCGACCAGAGCAGCATCGGCAGCGCGCAGGCGGCCAGCCCCAGCAGCGGCACCCACGGGCCGGCCAGCGACCAAGTGCGAACCGCCAGATAGAAAAGTGCCAGCCCCGCCAGACCGGACAGCCCGACGCCATCCGACACTGCCGAGCGCGGTCTTGCGTCGATCCCCTGCGCGTCCATCCTCACCCCGTCGCCTTGCGTCGGCGTACGCTGGCCTACCCCATCAGGGGTAAGCAAGCCGTGAAGAGACACGGAATCGCGCCGCTGTCCCGGCGCGGGAGCGATGCGGGATCAGATCTTGGAGGCGGAGGGAGCGGTGTCGGCGTCGTCAGGCTGGGCGGCGTCGGCCTTGGCCGCGTCGGCGGCCTTCTTGCCATAGATGAAGCCATAGACCGGATAGCTGTGGGTACCGAGATCGTGCAGGTTCTTGAACCACACGCGCACTTGACTCCAGTCGTTCTTGGCCGAGGTGTCCATCACCAGCACGTCATGCTCGATCTGGCCGCGCGACGACCAGTTGGCGTGCGTCACCTTGATCATCCGGTCCGACAGCACCTGCGAAACGGTGGCGACATGGCCCGAATGCATCGAGCCGATCGCCTTGAACACCAGAACCGCGCCTTCCTTGGGCGTCTCGCCGCGGCTGTACTTGCCGACCGCCTGGCTCCACCAGCTCGCGGCGGCGCCGAACAGCTGCACGCCGGAGAACATGCGGGCGAAGGGCGCGCACTGCCAGAAGGTCGACGAGGCATTGGCCGAGGCCGGCATCGCCGCCAGCGCGAGCGCCAGGCAACCATATGCCAGCTTGGAACGTTTCACTATGTTCACTCGAAGCCCCGATTCCACCCTGTGACGGCGGTTTAGCCGGCTCTTCTCAACGCGAAACCAAGCAGGCGTTTCGGTTTCGACCGACCGCCCCCCTCGTGCGGCGAATCGTTTGACAGCCGATCGGGATTGACCGCTTGCCGCGTCAAGAGCGCGACTCTAGAGCAACGACCCACCGACAAGGAAAGGCACCAGAGCATGAGCGCCGCCGAGATCGTCTTCTTCGCGGCGCGGGCCGACAATGGCGTGATCGGCGTCGAGGGCGGGCTGCCCTGGCACATCCCGGCCGACCTCAAGCGCTTCAAGGCGACGACCACCGGCCTGCCGATGATCATGGGCCGCAAGACCTTCGAAAGCTTCCCCAAGCTGCTCGTCGGCCGCCGCCATATCGTGCTCACCCGCGACGCTGGCTGGCAGGCCGAGGGCGCCGAGACCACGGATAATGTCGAGGCGGCGCTGGCGCTGGCGGGCGGCCCGGTGGTGGCGGTGATCGGCGGCGCGGAGATCTACCGCCTGTTCCTGCCGCACGTGCATCGCGTCGAGCTGACCGAGGTCCATGCCGCGCCTGACGGCGACACGCACATGCCCGATCTGGGCGAAGGCTGGCGCGAAACCTTCCGCGAGGATCATGCCGCCGAGGGTGAGCGCCCCGCCTACAGCTTCGTGACGCTGGTGCGCGGCTAAACCCCTTCCCTTGGCATCGCGCCGCCACCTGCTATAGCGCGCCTCCATGATCAGGCTTTCCGGGGACCAACCGGTGTCCGCCCCTTCGCGCGGCGCGGTCGTGGCGCTCGGCAACTTCGACGGCTTCCATGTCGGTCACCAGACGGTGGTGGGCCGCGCGATCGAGCGCGCCCGCGCCGAGGGTCGCTCGGCGATGGTCTGCACCTTTGATCCGCACCCGGCGCGGCTGTTCAAGCCCGACGCGCCGCCCTTCCTTCTCACCACCATCCCGCAGCGCATGGACCTGTTCGAGGCGTTCGGCGCCGACGCGGCGCTGGCGCTGCCCTTCGACCGTGTCATGGCGGCGGAGAGCCCCGAGTTCTTCGTACAGGAATGGCTGCATGATCGCATCGGCGCCGCCGCGATCGTCACCGGCGGGGACTTCACCTTCGGCAAGAACCGCGCCGGCAACACCGATGCGCTGGCCCGCCTCGCCGCCGGCCACGGCATGAGCGCGGAGACGGTCGATGCCGTCGAGGCCGAGGGCGCGATCGCATCGTCCACGCGCGTCCGCCAGCACCTGAAGGCCGGCGAGATGGACGCCGCAGCCCGCCTGCTCACCCGCCCCTTCGCGATCCAGGGCGTGGTCCAGCATGGCGACAAGCTCGGCCGCACGATCGGTTTCCCCACCGCCAACCTCGCGCTCGGCGACTATCTGCGCCCGGCCTATGGCGTCTATGCGGTGCGTGGGACTTTGCCCGGCGGGCGCGTGGTGGAGGGCGCGGCGAACCTCGGCATCCGGCCGCAGTTCGATCCGCCCAAGGAGCTGCTCGAACCCTATTTCTTCGACTTTGCCGGCGACCTCTACGGCGAGACCATCACCGTCGAGCTGATCGCCCGCCTGCGCGGCGAGGAGAAGTTCGACAGCCTCGACGCGCTCACCGCCCAGATCGCAGCCGATTGCGACGAAGCGCGCCGGATTCTCGCCGTCGCCTAGAAACCTTGCTCCAAGCCCGGCGGCCCTCTAATCCCCGCCTTAACATGGCTGACGAGACCGAAACCACGCAGCGCGACTGGCGCGACACCGTCTTCCTCCCGAAGACCGACTTCCCCATGAAGGCAGGCCTCGCCGCGAAGGAGCCGGCGATTCTGGCGAAGTGGGAAAGCGAAGACCTGTACGGGACGCTGCGCAAGCAGCGCGCCGGCCGTGAGCGCTTCATCCTCCACGACGGCCCGCCCTACGCCAATGGCGACATCCACATGGGCCACGCCATGAACAAGGTGCTGAAGGACATCATCGTCCGTTCGCAGACCTTGATGGGCAAGGACGCGCCTTACGTTCCGGGCTGGGACTGCCACGGCCTTCCGATCGAGTGGAAGGTCGAGGAAGCCTATCGCGCCAAGAAGCAGAACAAGGACGAGGTGCCCGTGGCGCAGTTCCGCGCCGAATGCCGCGCCTATGCCGACAAGTGGGTGTCGGTGCAGCGCGACCAGTTCAAGCGGCTGGGCGTGATGGGCGACTGGGACGATCCCTATCTCACTATGAAGTTCGACGCCGAGGCGGCGATCGTCGGCGAGATCCTCAAATTCGCGGAGACGGGCCAGGTCTATCGCGGCGCCAAGCCGGTGATGTGGTCCCCGGTCGAGAAGACCGCGCTCGCCGAGGCCGAGGTCGAGTATGAGGACATCACCTCGACACAGATCGACGTGGCGTTCGAGATCGTCGAGAGCCCGATCCCCGAGCTGGTCGGCGCCTATGCGGTGATCTGGACGACGACGCCGTGGACGATTCCGGTCAACCAGGCGTTGGCTTATGGGTTGGACGTTGATTACGCGCTCTACGATCTTGGCAACCGTAAGATTCTCATCGCTGAGGGTCTTGAGAATGCCTTTTTCTTTCGACTGAATGCTGGATTGGATACAGCGAGCGGTGCGGGAGCGACCGGTCCGAAGATTTGGACAGGCAAAGGCGCCGACCTTGCTGGCACCGTCGCGCGTCACCCGATGCACAAGCTTGGCGGCTTCTTCGCCAAGCCCCGCCCCTTCCTGCCGGGCGAGTTCGTCACCACCGACACCGGTACTGGCCTCGTCCATATGTCACCGGATCATGGCGAGGACGACTTCCTGCTCTGCAAGGCGCATGGTATCGATCCGGTGTTCGCAGTCGAAGGCGATGGCCGCTACCGCGCCGACTGGGCGTGGCAGGGCGGCAACCCGCTCTCGGTCATCAACCCCAAGCTCAACGCGCCCGAAGGCCCGATCTGCACGGACCTGCGCGAAGTGGGTGCCCTGCTCGCCTCGGGCAGCTTCCAGCACAGCTATCCGCACTCGTGGCGCTCCAAGGCCAAGGTGATCTTCCGCTGCACCCCGCAGTGGTTCATCGCCATGGACAAGCCGATCGCCGCCGAGATCGACGCGGCGGACGGGCGCACCGGCGGATCGGGCAACGGCCCGACGCTGCGCGAACTCGCCACCGACGCCATCGAGCAGACCCGCTGGGTGCCCGAAAAAGCGCGCAACCGCATCGGCGCGATGGTGTCGGGTCGCCCGGACTGGGTGATCTCGCGTCAGCGCGCCTGGGGCGTGCCGATCGCGCTCTACGTGAACCCCAAGACCGGCGCCTATCTCAACGACAAGGCGGTCAACGCCCGCATCGTCGTCGCCTTCAAGGCCGGCGGCGCCGACGCCTGGTTCACCGCCGACCATGCCGCGCTGCTTGGGCAACATGCCGACGGCCCGTGGGAGCCGGTCAACGACATCCTCGACGTGTGGTTCGATTCGGGTTCGACCCACGCCTTCACCGTCGAGGCCCGCTATGGCGAGGGCGTCCGCGCCAACCTCTATCTCGAAGGCTCGGACCAGCATCGCGGCTGGTTCCAGTCTTCGCTGCTGGAGAGCTGCGGCACGCGCGGCCGCGCGCCTTATGACGCGGTGCTGACGCACGGCTTCGCGCTCGACGGGCAGGGCCGCAAGATGTCGAAGAGCCTCGGCAACGTCACCGATCCGCTCAAGGTGATCAACGAGAGCGGCGCCGACATCCTGCGGCTGTGGGTGGCCTCGACCGATTATTTCGAGGACGTCCGCATCGGCAAGGAGGTGCTGGCCGGCACGTCCGACGCGTACCGCAAGCTGCGCAACACCTTCCGTTACATGCTGGGTGCGCTCGACGGCTTCACCGACGAGGAGCGCGTGCCGGTCGCCGAAATGCCCGAGCTGGAGCGCTATGTGCTCCACCTGCTCGCGACCCTCGACGCCGAACTGAAGAGCGCCGCCGAAGCGTTCGAGTTCAACCGTTACGCCCGGGCGCTGACGGATTTCGCGAACGCCGATCTCTCGGCCTTCTTCTTCGATATCCGCAAGGACGTGCTCTACTGCGATGTCGGCCCTGCCGCGCCGCACGGCACCGTCACGCGCCGCGCCTATCGCACCGTGCTCGACACGCTGTTCCACGCGCTGGTGCGCTATGCAGCGCCGATCCTCTGCTTCACCGCGGAAGAGGTGTGGGGCACGCGCTTCCCCGAGGCCGGATCGGTGCACCTCGCCGAATGGCCCGAGGTCGACGCGCAGTGGCAGAACGACGCGCTCGCCCAGAACTGGGACGATCTGCGCCGCCTGCGCCTCGCGGTTTCGGCCGAGATCGAGCCCAAGCGCAAGGCCAAGGAGATCGGCTCTAGCCTCGAGGCGAAGGTGGCGATCGGGCTGCCGCAGCGCCCCGCCGCGACTCCGTCGGAGCTCGCCGAGCTGTTCATCGTCTCCGACGTGCAGCTGGAAGAGACCGCGGGCGGCCCCAATGTGGTCGTCCACGTCACCGACTGGCACAAATGCGGCCGCTGCTGGCGCTACCTGCCCGAGGTGAGCGAGGACGGCGCGCTGTGCGATCGCTGCGAAGGCACCGTGCATGGTTGATGGCCTCACCCGTACCGACACCATCCGCCGGCTGGGCTTCGCGGTCGCGATCCTCGTCTATGGTATCGATCAACTGATCAAGGCGCTGATCACAGGCCCGCTCCAGCTGCCGGACCGGATCGGCGGGGTGATCGAGGTGCTGCCGATCTTCCGCCTGCTGTGGGTGGAAAATCACGGCATCTCGATGGGCTTCCTCACCGCCGGCAGCACCAGCGGGCGCTGGATGCTGGTGGGGCTGACCGGCGCGATCGCGGTCGCGGTCGTCTACTGGCTGTGGCGCGAGCGCAACCGCCTCGACGCCGCCGCGCTCGGCCTCGTGCTGGGCGGCGCGCTCGGCAACATCACCGATCGGGTGCGGCTCGGCTATGTCGCCGACTTCCTCGATCTGCATTTCGGCGACCTTCACCCTTTCCTGGTGTTCAACGTCGCCGATGCCGCTATTACCATTGGCGTATTGCTGCTGGTGCTGCGCGCGCTGTTCGCGCGCGACCCGGCCGCTTCGGAGGATCTGCATGCGTAAGACGATCGGCGCAGTGGCGATGTTGGGGGCGCTCGGGGCGCTTTCGGCCTGCGCGAGTTCGAAGGCCACCGGCTTCGGCAACCGCAACGCGCCCAACGAGTTCGCGGTGACGCGGTCCCCGCCGCTCGTCATTCCGCCCGATTATGCGCTGCGTCCGCCCAAGCCGGGCGCGCCGCGCCCGCAGGAGGCGAGCGCCGCCACCCAGGCGCTGTCCGCGATGTTCGGTGGCCCGGCGCAGACCAGCCCCGGCCAGCAGGGCCTGATCGATGCCGCGGGCGGCGTGCCCGACGCGGGCATCCGCTCGGCAGCCGGCTCGCCCCAGACCAACGTGGTCGACAAGGGCGCCGCCACCACCAAGGACATCCTGGCCGCGCCCGCCGGCAACGGCCAGAACACCACGACCACCACGCCGCAATAAAGGCCGGGACGGGCCGCAGCCTGCTGCTGCCGTCGATACGGCTCCCATCGCCTCGCCTTCCCGTGCTGCCGGCCGGCAGCACGGGTTGCATGCCTGACGCGTTCCACATCATCTCGACGGACGGTCCAGCGGCGCTCATCGGACGAGTCGCCGCTCGCGATCTCGCAGTCGCACACGGGCTTCGCCTCTGGGTTTGAAAGGAGGCGCCACCGCTCCTGATCATCCGCAGCGATAGTTTACCGTACTTTGTTGCGACATTTTATAATATTGCATTACAAAAATGTTGCAACCGTGCAACATTTCGGAAAAGCGATGCGCTTCCGCTTCCCCGCCTATTGTGCAGCGCGCAAATTGTGCCACCATCCTCGTCGTAGCGATGAAAGCTGCCGGTCCAATCAGGCGGCTCGTCGTTGCACGCAGGCGGAAGAATGACATTTCGATCCCGAAAGGCCATTCTGATGCACAAAGCCTTGCTCTTGTCCGCTTTCCTCGCCGGTGCCGCGTTGGCCACTCCCGCATTGGCCGATGACGCGCCGACCACGCCGCCCCCGGCCTTCACCATCACGGGCAGCGCCGGCGTGTGGTCGCAATATCGTTTCCGCGGCATCGCGCAGTCGGACAACAAGCCGGTGTTCCAGGGCTCGGTGACGGTGGCGCACGCATCGGGCTTCTACCTGGCGACCTGGGGCTCGAGCGCGAGCGCGGGCAACAGCACGGTCAACATCGGTGGCACCGAGATCGACGTCTATGGCGGCTGGACGCACGCCATCGGCAAGACCGGCATCACCTTCGATGGCGGCCTCTACGGCTACATCTATCCGGGTGCCCCTGCCGGCAATTATTATGAGGTCTATGGCTCATTGGCCAAGACCTACGGCCCGGCGACGGCCAAGGTGGGCGTCAACGTCGCGCCCAATCAGAAGGTGTTCGATTATTATCCGGGCACCAACTACAACGTCTATGTCTATGGCGAACTGGCCTTTGCGGTTCCCGGTACGGCGTTCAGCGTGCACGGACATGTCGGCCACACCGGCGGCGGGTTCGACTACACCAAGGACTATGTCGATTACACAGTGGGCGTGAGCTACAAGTGGAAGATGCTCACGTTCGACATCTCGGGTGTCGGGACCAACGTGTCGCACAGCGACGCGCGCAACAACCCCTTCCCCGACCAGACCGGTACGCCGAGCCCGTTCCAGACCTATCGCGCCGCCAAGGCGGTGGTGCTCGGCTCGGTCAGCGCCAGCTTCTGATTTCGTCGTGCGGGGGCGCCGGCCTGTGTCGGTGCCCCCTCAGCGGGCCGCGCGAAAGCGGGCCAGCCCCACCTCCAGATCCGCGATCAGGTCGTCGGGATGCTCCAGCCCGATGTGGAGCCGCACCACCGGCCCCTCGGCCTGCCAGTGTGTTGCGCTGCGTAACCCCGCCGGATCGACCGGCAGCGCCAGGCTCTCATGCCCGCCCCAGCTATAGCCGATGCCGAAGTGCCTGAGCCCGTCGATCAGCGCGGCGCGCGCCGCCGCGTCGCCGCCGGCGAGTACGAAGCTGAACAGCCCCGACGCGCCCTTGAAGTCCCGCGCCCAGACGTCGTGGCCGGGGCAGGAGGACAGCGCCGGATGCAGCACGCGCGCCACCTCGGGCCGCCCCTCAAGCCAGCGCGCGACCGCGAGCGCGCCGTCCTGATGCGCCTTGAGCCGCACGGCGAGCGTGCGCAGCCCTCGGCTGCCAAGGAAGGCATCGTCGGGCGAAACATGCTGACCGAACAGCTGCGCGGTCTTGCGAAGCGCACGGTAGCGCTCGGGCGTCGCCGTCACCGATCCCAGCATCGCGTCCGAATGGCCGACGACATATTTGGTGCAGGACAGGATGGCGAGATCCACCCCCGCCGCGATCGCGCGGAAGAACAGCGGCGTCGCCCAGGTGTTGTCGAGCAGCGTCGCGATCCCGCGCGACTTCGCGATCGCGGCGATCGCGGGCACGTCCTGCACCTCGAAGGTGAGGCTGCCGGG